>DASRRA010000243.1:0-4912 GCA_035696085.1 Bacteroidia bacterium
CGTAAGTTTTTATAAAGACGAAACCCCATTTAGCTGGCAACAATATTATGCAGCAAACGGAAAACTGGATTTCGAAGAGTTAATCGAACTGGATTATTTAAAAGAACGTATCGACTATGATAGTTTGGGTAAGAGAATGCAAACCTCTAACCTGGATAAAGGTACGGGTGTATTGGAAATCAAATATGCCGATGGAAAACCACACTACAAAATTAATTATGTAAATGATTTGAAGCAAGGGCCTTATTTCGCATACTTCCCAAATGGTAAGGTGTATGTTTCCCGAAATTATTTAAATAATGAACAACATGGGGAGTATAAAGTGTACTATCCAAGTGGCAAACTCAAAAGCGAACAAACATTAGTAGATGGCGATATAGAAGGAAAATACATCAGCTATTTTGAAAATGGCAACATAGAAACTTCGTATGAATACGTACATGGAAAAGAGTCTGGAAAGAGCTATGTTTACTATGAAAACAAACAGGTAAAAACGGAATACAATTACAAAAATAATTTACTTGAAGGAAAGACAACGCTTTACACAGAGACAGGTGAAGTCGTTATTGTAAGAAATTATGAAGAAGGTATCTTCGTAAGTTATCAATACATGGACAAAACAGGAAACTTATGTGCACCCATTCCTGTAAAAAATGAAACGGGAACCATCAAAGCCTTCTTTAAATCGGGTATACCTTCTCTTGAATATACATTGAAGAATGGAGCCATAGAAGGAAAGAGGGTTCAGTATTTCTCAGACGGAAAAGTTGCTGAGGAGTCGAATTTCTTTTCGGATGAAAGAGAAGGACCAAGAAAATTTTATTATCCATCAGGGAAATTAAAACAAGTTGAAAACTGGAAAATGGATGAGCGATACGGAGCAAATATTACGTATTATGAAAATGGAAAAATAAAAACGGAAGAATTTTATCGTAATGGAAGAAGATTCGGACCGTCAAAAAATTACAATGAAAAAGGAGAGTTAGTGAAGACTTATTTTTACTATGATGAGGATTTGATAAATGAAAAATAGAAAGCGAATTAGTATACTATACGTATTGTTTAGTAGCATTTCATTGCTTTGCGTATCGCAGGATGCAGATGAAATTAATAAGATCCGCAGTGAATATCCGGATGCAAATGCCATCCTGTTGAAGAAGACAGGAGCATTTAAAATTTATATGGAGGACAACACGCTAAAAGGTGTTTATAAGGAACACGAAGAAATGTTAATCAACAAAGAAACCGGAATTGATTACCGTAGCAAAAGTGTGCCCACAAGCAGTATGGTTGAAGCTTCCAACATTAAAGCCTCTATTCTTATTCCGAATGGAAAAAAATATAAGAAGAAAGAAGTTGATAAAATTGAACAGAAAGATGATCCGGATATGAATGTATTTTTTGATGATCAAAAAATATACAGTTTTACATATCCTTCTGCTCAGGTAGGTGCTATTTTAAACCTGGATTATCAGCTCACTTACAAAGAGCCACGCTTTATGGGTAGTCACTTCTGGATCAATTATATTCCTGATTTAAATAATGAATTGAAAATATCCGTTCAGAAAAACATCAATATTCAATACAAATTATTTAATGCAGAAGGGCTTGATCTTCAATTTACCAAGGAAGAAAAAGGAAATGAAGTGATCTATACCTGGAAATCCAAAAGCAGAAAACCAATTACCCGCTATTCGGATGCTCCTAATTTCAGGTATTATGAACCGCACATGGTTTTTTATGTAACGGATTATATGGTGAATGGTGAGAAAAAGAAACTGCTGGGTACTCCGAAAGAATTGCTGACCTGGTATACGGATATTCAAAAAAATCTAAACAAAACAGAAGATAAGCAATTGAAAAAAATTGCGGATAGTTTGGTTACGGGAATTAGCGACGAGGAAGAAAAAGTAAAAAAGATTTTTTACTGGGTGCAGGATAATATTTCTTACGTAGCATTTGAAGATGGATTGGGAGGGTTTGTTCCAAGAGATGCGGGCATGGTTTGTTCCAGAAAATATGGAGATTGTAAGGACATGGCCAGCATCATTAATGAAATGTTGCGCATGGTGGGTGTTAAATCGTATTTAACCTGGATAGGTTCAAGGGACATTCCTTATACTTATCAGGATGTGCCCACGCCAAGTAGTGATAATCACATGATTACTTCTTATCTGGATAAAAATAATAAATGGGTTTTTCTGGATGGTACCGGGAAAAAAGCACCAATGAATGTATACACTTCTTTTATTCAGGGTAAACAAGCCTTGATTGGAATAGCAGCGGATAGTTTCCAATTGGCTACTGTACCTGTAAAAGATACCAGCGTTAGTCAGGCAGTGGATTCCATAACGATAGATATTAAAGATAAAATAGTGATTGGTAAAGGTAAAGCCCAACTAACGGGGTATGATGCATTGAATTATTTTTACAGAGCTGAAAATAAAACGAAGGACGAATTGGACGAGTACTTTAAAAATTATTTTGAAAAGGGAAATAATAAAACACTTTTCCAGGATGTGGTTATGGATCCGGTGCTCAGAGGCCCCGTAAATTTTACCTATAGATTTTCTGTCCCGGATTATGTAAATTCCGATCAGAATGAAATGTATATCAATTTGAGTATGGATAAAGGACTATTACTGGATAAAATAGAAGATGGACGAACGGTCCCTGTATCCATGAAACATACAACAAAAAAGCGATTAGTCGTTACCATGAATATCCCGGAAGGGTATAAAATACAGTATCTGCCGCAAAGTGTAAGAAAAGGGAATGACAAAGGTGGTTTTAGCAGTACCTATGAAGTAAGGAATAATCAATTGATTCATGTTTTTGATTTTTACATCAACACGTTGTTATTGCAACCTGCAGATTTTGAACAATACAACGCCATTGCATCGGAACAATTAAAAGCCAGCAACCAATCCATTTCACTAATAAAAATTAAACCATGATGAAAAAAATTAAACTCCTTACCATCTTATCTGTTATTGCAGTAACAAGGCTTTCGGCGCAAGACTACGCTTATAAGAAGTACAGCTGGGAAGCAAATCCAAAAATTCATCAGTTAACTGCGGAAGAAAAGGAGGGTAATTACATTACGCTGAAAGAAAAAAGAATTTATGAGTATGCGTATGAGGCGTCTGGTGATTTGGTATTGTATGAAACGATACATAAAATTGTTCATTTGAACAATGAAAAAGGGATAGAGGAGATGAACAAAATCTATATTCCATATGCGAAGATTTTGGAAGAAATGGATTTAAAAGCCAGAACGATTACACCCGGTGGGAAAATCATACAGTTGGCAAAAAATTCTATTAAAAAAGTAGATAACCTGGAAAACCTTGGTGCATTTATCATATTTGCCATGGAAGGTGTTGAAAAGGACGCAGAAATCGAATATATCTATACCAATAAAAAATCACCTAATCTTTTCTTTACCTCCAAAATGCAAGGTGAAAAAATACAGGAGAATGTTTCAATTGATATCTTTTGCCCGGATAACTTGACCTTTGAAGCAAGGGGATACAATGGGTTTCCTGAATTTACATCGGATACAACAGTAAAAGAGAAGAATCATATTTTTGCATCTATCGCTAAAATCGATGCGTTGAATGACGAAAAATATTCTTTTTATGAATCCAACAAAATGCGATTTGATGTGCAGTTGACCTATAACACGGCGAAAGGTAAGAGCCGTTTGTATTCATGGGAATCAGCGGGTGTTCAGTTTCATTCCACCTTGTTTAGTTTTACCAAACAAGAATTAAAAGCAATTGATAAGTTAATTTCTAAGCTCGGTTTAGAAAAACAAAAAACGGATGAGGCCAAAATTCAGATGTTTGAACAATGGGTAAAAAGCAATATTGGTAACAAGGAAACAGGAGAAGATCATACACTTGATAAAGTGCTTGAAGTAAAGTACAGTGATGATTTTAATCTTCAAAGATTATATATTGGTGCTGCACAACAATTAAATGTTCCATTCGAGGTGGTGATTACTTCTGATCGCGAGAACAGAAAGTTCGACAGTAAATTTCCTTCGTATAATAGTCTCCAGGAATACCTTATTTATTTCCCAACCGTCGACAAATATCTTTCTTCAACTAATTATTCCAGTCGTTTGGGATATCCACCTCCAACCCTTGCAGGTGGTAAAGGATTGTTTGTTAAAGAAACAACCATTGGCGATTTAAAAACAGGATTAGCAAAGGTTAAAAATATTGACACGAAGGATCATACCGGTTCTTATAACAATATTGACGCGGTTGTTGATTTCAATGAATCATTTACACCGAAGGTGAATTACAAACAAAACTTTATGGGTTATTCGGCGTATTATATTCAACCGGCTATTCAGTATATGGATGACAATGCAAGAACACAATTTTTAGATCAACTTGCAAAATTTACAGGAAAGGAAACCGTCGTTAAATCGACCAAAATGAGTGGAGATAAGAACACGGACGTGCTGATAAATCCATTGGTGATTGAAAGTGTTATCGAAACCCCTCAGTTTATCGAGAATGCGGGCAATAAATATCTGTTTAAAGTGGGTGAGTTAATCGGACCTCAGGAAGAATTATACCAGGATAAGAAAAGACAAACGGATGGTGAAATCAGCTATAATCATAGCTATACCAGAAACATCCAGGTTAAAATTCCAGCAGGATATAAAATAAAAAATCCGGAGGCGGTCAAAATAGAGAAAAAATATATGCTGGATGGAAAAGCAGTTTCTTCTTTTATTTCCAATTATACAATGGATGGGGATAAAATGAATATCACCATTTACGAGGATTACCAGGTTTTATTTTATCCTAAAGAAAAGTACGAAGAGTGGAAAGCTGTGGTGAATGCTTCTGCGGATTTTAATAAAGTGATCTTAATTTTTGAAAAACTATGA
>DASRRA010000244.1:0-1776 GCA_035696085.1 Bacteroidia bacterium
GGGGAACAGTTAAGGCCGGCAATCCGTTCATATTCAATTTTGACAGAAAGAAGCATATAGTTAAAGGATTACAGGCCATTGCTCACTTACCTATCATCTTATCTTTTGACTTCAATACTGAGCCTATAACTTGCATCGTGGGGCAATGTGATGGTCTTGAACGGGTACGTATTTTAGACGAATACCGGTTAATGAATAGCGACATTGACGAACTTTGCCAAAGAATACTTGCAGACTATCCTGATAAAATGCTTTTAGTAACCGGTGACGCTTCAGGACAAAACAGAACTGCCTTAAAACGTGATCTAAATTATTACAAAGAAATAAAGCGTGTGTTAAGGTTGGGAATGGGACAGTTCAAATTGCCAGGGGCCAATCCACGAATTAAAAATACCAGGGTGTTATGCAATGCTCTACTTAAAAAGCATAATGATTACTTTTTTTCAGATCGGGTTCCTTATCTGATTTTAGATATTGAACAATGCGAAACAGATGCAACTGGGGATATTGATAAATCGAAAGATAAACACCAAAGTCACTTATTAGATTGCTGGCGTTATTTCAATTGGACTTTCCTTAATAAATTCTTAGATTTACGGATTTATGATGAAGGCCCCGACATATACGGCAACGCAACTCAAAGAGATAGCAGGTAAAGTAACCGACTATGAAGCCATGAAGATATTGAGCGAATTAATTAATGAAGAAATAGATTTATACACAGTAGAAGAAATGAAAATTATAACAGAAGCCACTTTGATTTTATATAATCGTTCGCTTATATTAAAATTTATAAAATAGATTGTACATTTGTCGTACACGTATGCGACAAACAGTCCTTTATCCTTTAGCCTCACAAATTGACTACACAGAGCTAAAGTATTCCCTTCGCAGCATTGAGAAGTATTTAACACCTCCATTTGATGTCGTAGTTGTTGGTGACACAATACCGGAATGGATTAATAACGTTACCCAAATTGAACTGGGAGATGCAAAAGGCCGGCCTAATTATTCAGTAAGAAGAAAGGTTTTAGCAGGGTTAGAATATGTAGATGAGTTTCTGTTTATGAATGATGATATTTATTTATTACAGACTTCATCTTTTTATTTTAATTATTATTCGTGTGGTATGTTAAAGACAAAGGGCGAATCTGGCGCAAAGTCTTTATTAAAGCAATTAGAATGCTTAAATAAACCGGGGAGATATTATGGACATTATCCTGCCAATGTTTACAAGTCAGGTTTTCAAACCTCAATCGAAGGCTTTACAAACGAAGTTCCAATAAAATCTGCTTTTATTAACTATTACGAATTTCCAAGTATAGAAATTGCAGATTGTAAAATAATGACAGCTAAGAAACCGGAAGAGATAAGAGAGTTTATAAAAGACAAGCCTTGTTTTTCAACAGGGCAGTATAGTATTAAATCCTGTATTCCTATTTTGGATGAATTATTTTCCGAACCTTCAATTTATGAGATATGATAGAAGAAACCTACGCAGCTTTAATGACAAAGGTTTTAATCTTTGTATTGATTGTGTTTGCTCTTGTTGCGTTCATGTATGCTTGTGTATTTATTTCTAAATGGATAATGCTTTTGCCTGCTGTGATAGGGGTTTGCCTTCTATTAAAATTCATATGGTTATTTGTTAGTGAGCTTGTAGATAAAAGTAAAGACAAATGAAAATATACATCACAGTATGAAACTACTTTTTAATTACGCATCAAGATCAAGACCTGCCAACTTTTTCCGGGGCCTTGATTCAATAATTTCTAA
>DASRRA010000245.1:0-1560 GCA_035696085.1 Bacteroidia bacterium
TGCAGAATGGAATTTATTTTTTGCAATTAGAATATGACAACGCAGTTTCAAGACAGGAGAAAATTATCATAAATCACTAAGCAGATGTTAATTAACGTATGTTAATTGTGTTATGGTGAGAAAAAAAAAGAGCGATTTTAAATCGCTCTTTTCTTTTTAGAGTAGTTGTTCGTCAATAGTGGCAAATTACTTTTTTAAAATGTCAATTGGATTGAACTCACGTATGGTTTCCTCACTGATGTTCAACTCATTCAGGATTATTTCCAGTCTTTCGGGGCTTAAGACGATTTTACCATTTTCAATTTTGCTGTACGCAGGCTGTGAGATCATTAATTTCATAGCCATCGCCTCTTGCGAGATCCCTTTAATTTGTCTGACGATTCGAATTTTATTTCCTATCATGCGATTAAAATTTCTGGTTGATGGTTATGTAAATATATAAAATAAAGCTTACTTCCAAAATCCCAGTGTAAAAAAAATTCAAAATTTGCTATTTAGTTTCCTCGATATATTAAAATTTAAGGAATGTAAAACAACATAAAAACCTTTTTTAAAAATGTTTTTTCGATCAAATGCAAAATTTTTGAAGGTTAAGAGACGGAATAACAAATTAAAGATGAGATTTTTAAGTTTAAAATGTAACTTTTAAAAAGTTACAAAAGGTATAATTTATAACTGATAAAGTTATGGAATATAACTCGGTAAGCTTTCTTGTAAATATTATTAAATGTAGAATTGTGGACTTCTATCAAAGGCCATCCCCACTTCGAGAAGTAATATACTCATTATTATTTTTTTGTTTTTTTTAAGATTATTTACCGGCTAATTTGAACCTTACTGTGTAGAGGGAACAGTTTACTTGATGACCAAAGATACATAAAGAATGCGTTAAAGAGTTTCAATGCTACGTTAATCACTAAAAATTTTAAATGCTATTAAAACATGAAAAGAAAAAACTTACTATTTTCAATGCTGTTTGTCCTGCTGCAGGTTGCTGTATTTGCACAGGGTAGAGTAGTTAAGGGAACTATCTCAGATTCCAAGACAAAAGAAACACTTCCAGGTGTTACAATATTGGTAGAAGGTACAACAACTGCTACTTCAACCAATATCAATGGAGAATTTACGATTACAGTACCGGAAGGGAAAAAATTGGTAATTTCTTCAATTGGTTACGTTACAAAAACAATTGATGCAAATCAAGATGTTATTAACGTTTCATTAGATGCGGATGCAAAAACGTTAACTGAAACGGTTGTAACCGCTCTTGGTGTATCTAGAGAGAAAAAATCTTTAGGATATGCAACACAAGAGATCAGCGGAGATGCGTTGTCAACGGTGAAAAGCGGAAACATTGTGAATCAAATGTCTGGTAAAATTGCCGGAGTTCAAATTAAAAACAGTGGTAACATGGGTGGTTCTACTAACATCGTAGTTAGAGGAACAAGCTCCATGACAGGTAACAACCAGGCGTTGTTCATCGTTGATGGAGTGCCTATTGATAACAGCCGTACAAACAATACTTCAAGAAACCAATCAAGAGGTGAAGCTGGTTACGAT
>DASRRA010000246.1:0-3198 GCA_035696085.1 Bacteroidia bacterium
TTCTATGAATGACTTGGGCATTGATCGTTACCTCTCTGCCTGGAATTTCGCTGTATTCAGCTGTATTAGCTTCTATCCATAGGCCGGAGCAGGAAACAATTAATTGCTGAGCTTCTTGTAGTTTTTTGTTTTTCCAATAGCGAACAGTTGGATCTGTTTCAGGGATATTTTTTAACGAGTTATAGATTTGAACTAATGCAGGAACAGATTTTTCCGGCGCCTGTACATCAAAATGCTGAATGCAATCGGTGATGAATTTATCCAATTTGGACGTACTGTTAAATCTAGCCCATGAAAAATCCATGTTTTCAAATACGTCTGCTTTCGCTTCTTCCCCCTTTAAAAATTTGAAATATTCAATATTTGTTCCTCGTATTGGGGTAGAACCAAAGCCCTGGCTCTTGTGCATGGAGCGGCTTTGTGCTGCAACTTCTCCAAAGCTTTTACCAATAAGTGGATTAAAAACACCTACATCAATTTTCAATTGATCGCTGGAAGTGGTATTGGTTCCGCCAAAATTAAAGGTGTTCCAAAAGATGCGTTTGGCTTTCCAAACTTCTGTGTATTTTAATTGTGATGGAAATCTGGAAGGGTCTGCTGCCGCTTCAAATGCTTCAAGAGCCAGTATGGCGGAAGCAGTATGGTGTCCATGTCCGCCTTCACCAGTGGTGGGAAACCGGCAGATAATCACATCGGGTTTAAATTTTCGGATGGTCCAAACAACATCTGATAAAATACTATCCTTGTTCCAAATGTTGAATGTTTCTTCCGGATTTTTTGAAAACCCGAAATCATTTGCTCTTGTAAAAAATTGTTCGGCACCGTCTATCCTCCTGGCAGCAAGCAATTCCTGTGTTCTGATAAGACCCAGTAATTCACCTTGTTCTTTTCCAATCAGGTTTTGTCCGCCATCTCCACGTGTCAACGACAGATAGCCCGTTCTTACTTTTTTTTCCTTTGCTAAATAACCTAATAAGCGGGTATTTTCATCATCAGGATGCGCAGCAATATAAAGCACCGATCCAACTGTGTTTAATTTTTTTATGTTAAGCAGTATTTCGGAAGAAGTAAGTTCAGCTGTATTTTGAGCTTTTACCTCAAAAGAGAGCAAAGAAAAAAATGCCGAAAAAAGGATAATTTGTTTCATAGGAATTTAAAAATTTTTTTGAAAATACTCAATTATCCCTTACGAAATTGCCAATAAATCATAAACGCTCTTTTCTAATCCATAAGCGGTTGTTTTCTTTGATAAAGTAAGCCTTTTTGTGTTTTTAATGTTATTTTTGTGCAAACTTTAATGGATTCTATTTAATTGATGGCGAGAAAAATATTTACTTTTTTTTTATTTTGCACAACTACCTTATTTGCTAGTACAAATGATTCCTTGAAACAGTCAAATAAAGTATTTCCAGTAAAGTATTATACACAGAATCAATTTGAATACTCGGATTCGGTAAGTTATCTCTTAAACATACTCGTCGATTTTCATAACTACCAACAGAAAAACACCCTGGGAAATATTGGTTTAGTGAACAACGATTTTGTTTACAAATCCATGAGAACATTTGGTTTTAATTATGGAAGAAACAATTATCAAAATTATTTTTACACACCAGGCAACCTGAAATTTTACGATACCCGCATTCCATTATCTGACTTGTTCTATGTGTTCGGTACAAAGCAGGAGCAATATTTTAAACTGGTTTTTTCCTACAATTTGAAAAAGAACTGGAACGTGACAGTAGATTTTTCCCGTATCAAATCCGCTGGATTTTATCCAAACCTGGTTCCCGACCATACATTCCTGGCGCTCTCTTCCAATTACAGATCCTTGAATAACCGGTATATGTTATTGGTAAGTGCCTGTTTCAATACGATTAAGAATACTGAAAATGGGGGATTGATAGAGGACTCTACCTTTTTTAAAGGACACTTAAAGGCCAGTGATTTTCCTTTGAAAAGTTCAAGCAATTACCGACGCAACAGAAACTTTTTTATAAAGCAATATTTTAATTTAGGGCATCGTGCGAATGATACCCTACCAGTTATTCCAACCAGCAGGTTTATTGTAACTTCTGAATATGATGAAATGGCTCAGCGCTACCGCGATTCTAACCCAAGAGGGGTCCCTGAGTTTTATCCGGCTATTTATAATGATTCCGTCCTCACCCTTGATACTTCTCATGTTGCAAAACTAAGTAATGAATTGGCATGGAAACGAACGGATAATTTGAAACACCGGGGTGTGTTGGATATGCTTGGTGTAGGAGCCAGCATAAAACACCAGTTGGTAATGGTAAAACAACTGCAACTTGAAAACATATTCAATAATGTTTTAGCAGGTTTTGAGCTTTGCAATTTATATTCAAATCATAAATTCTGGTGGAAAGTAATTTATAATACTGGTTTAAATGGATATAACAAAGGCGATAATCAGCTGTATGCAATTGCTTCAAAAGGCATTTTAGACAGCTTGAGCCGGGTATTCATCAGTTATAAATCAGCTGTGTATTCTCCGGATTTTATGTACAATAAATACCTGTCCAATCATTTCAGGTGGACAAACAACTTCAATAAAGTAAATGAGCAATCCATCACAGCGGGTATATCCATACCCAAGTATGATTTTGCACTGAATGTAGATTATACCAATTATAAAAATGTATTGTATTTTGATACAGCTGCAATTGCACGTCAGTTTGACGGAAGCGTAAATATAATTAGTGTCCAGCTTAAAAAGAATTTTAATTTTTTTAACTGGCACTTAAATAACAATGTATTGTATCAACAAGTACCTGATTCATCTGTGATCCGCGTACCTCAATTTATCTTACAGCATTCTTTATTTTATGAGCATGATGTATTTAAGAAAGCGATGCACGTTCAAATAGGACTTGAATTATTTTACAATACTGCATTTTATTCAAATGCATACATGCCTGTTACGGGAGAGTTTTATTTGCAAAACGATAGTAAATATGGGGCATATCCTATGTTTGATTTCTTTTTAAACATGAAGATTAAAGTGGTTAACGCCTTCTTTAAAATAGAACACCTGAACAGTGGCTTTAGTGGAAACAACTATATGCTTACACCGCATTATGTAATGGCACCACGCACTTTCAAGTTGGGTGTCTCCTGGAAACTATTTGACTAGGTAATTTAATATTGAATATGTAATATTTTGCGGAAGCAATA
>DASRRA010000247.1:0-2995 GCA_035696085.1 Bacteroidia bacterium
CCACCTTGTTGCTGGATATAATCAATAGCAAATTGAATGGAACGGGTATTAAGAGTAACGCCGTCGGAATTTATTCCAAATAAAGAAGCGGGATAATCTTTAGCGGGACTTTCCAAAAACTGAAAACAAACTAGTAGGAGGATAAAATATTTCTTTAATGCAAGCATGTTTTGGTTTTACAACAACGAATTTATGGAAACTTATCTGCTTGGATGTTGGAGTGAAGTACTATCCTTGAATTCTTCAGAACAATTAATTCTTGATTTTTTCCCCAATTTCGAATACCGCAATTTTATTTTCCCGGATATGAAAAAAATGATAGACAAATTCATCAGCTAATAGATTTCCATTCAGATCGTGAACAACCTGGTGAACTTTTATTTTGCTAATACCGGTTTCTGTTTCAATTTCCAAAGGCGTTACGTTGGAATTTACCATTGTAAATTGTCTCGTCCAATAATCTCTCACAGCATCATGGCCATGCACATAACCGCCGTCCATGCCATTGGCCCATTTTACATCATCCGTCATTTTCGAAATAACTAAATCAATTTTCCGATCATTGAAGTTCTTGTATAAATCCTGGAAAAAATTTTCGGAATCCTCCATTTTATTATTTTGTTTGCTTATCAATGCGTCTGAATATTAGTTTGCACCTTTCCAATTTGGACTTGCTAATACTACAGACGTTTCTACCTGGCGGATTGGTATCGTCCAATATTTTTGTAGTAAAGTTTCCGTTTCTGATTTTGACAACAAACGGAACCCATGTTTCTGATAGAACCTGATTGCCCAGACTGCATCACTCCAGGTCCCGATTAAAACAGGTGTTGTAGCAACAGAAGCCAGGTGTTCTAATAATTTGCTTCCGATCCCTTTGTTTCTATATATAGATCGAACATATGCATGACGGATCAAGGTCACATCGCCTTTATCCTGGATGCCCATTACTCCCATCATTACTCCATTCTCTTTATAACACCAGAATTGAACACCCTGCTCAATTTGAATCTTCAGTTCTTCTTCCGGCATATACGGTTCATGCCACCTGTCAGCGGGAATTACGTCTTTGTATGCAACAGCCGCATCGTTGATGATCTCGCAAATCTCTTCAAAGTCTGTTTGTTCACATTTGAATATCATAAATTGAAGGCCGGCATTAAGTTTAATTTTTGGCGCTAATTTCATTAGCTCTTTTTCGTTTGATCGGGACAATTATCAGTATAAGTACCCAGGATATAAGTGGAACGATGAGAAATTTAAATGCAGGTTTCGTTCCGGGCACATTTAATGCACCGCTATAAGATGCCAATGAAGCAAGAGCGATAAGTATTATCAGCCAATGGATGGTTAAACGGGTTTTGGGCAACCAGGGTTTTGAGATCATGTCAGCAATAAATAATCCTATAAAAGGTGAAAGTACCCAGCCCGTAAAAAGCACGATCAGTACAATAGATTTTTGATTACGGCCCGAATTGAACATTAAGAGCAAACAACCTATAGCTCCTGCGAATAATACAATTAATGCTGTTATGCGTAATAAATTATAGCTGGTTAGCTTTTTCACTGGCGTTAATGTATTACTATCAGCTTTAATTACTGATATCTTCACCAAAAACAAGTTCGTAACCGTTATTATCTGAAATAGAGAAGTCACGCATCCAATATTGCCTGTCAGCAATGGTGCTGATGATTTTTACTTTACCTTTTACTTTCTCCCAAAGGTCATCCACCTTTTCTGTTGTTATATAAATACTGCCTGTCAGTTGCGGCCTTGGAAAGAATTCTTCTTTATTGTTTGGGTATTTACAATCTTCCGGTTCCTCAATTGGTAGCACGAACATGATCTCAACATTATCCTTTGTAAGCGAAACATAATTTGGAAATTGGGTTTGCTTTTTAAAATCTAACACCGATTCATAAAATGAAATGGTTTGTTCGAGGTCTTTTGTCCAAAGAATAGGGCTGAGGAATTTGAGTTTGGAATTCATTTGCCAAAATTACCGGGTAATAATGTTTATATGTATCCTGTTCACCCTGTGGTGGAGGACAGAATACATAAACATTTTTGTTCTGTTGCTTTCTTATCATGGGTTCTTTTTAAGTATAGCCACGAATTGTCCGTAGGTAGGAATTTGTTGCATGATGTGCGCTCTGATCTGGGTTAGCAGGTAAACTTCCGCCTGGTAAAATTCGAAAGCGATCACCGCATTTGTTGCAGCCTTTATCTTTTTGTAATATTCTTCCAGGCTTTTTTCCTGTCCAAAACGATTATCAAAGTATTGCTTTGCCAGTGAATCGGCTGTCTTAGGTGTCATATTTAAGTATGCCTGGGCTGTTTGTTCATATAGCTTGAGCCTCTGCTTTCCGGTAGCAATATTTTTTTTATTGTATTCATCATAAAGTTTCCAGAATGCGATGGAATCCTTTCCGGTTACTGATACTAATTGGGCTATTGCTTCTTTTTTTTGCACGCCTAATAAATTGACGATGGCTTCTGCCTCAGCATCAGAAGTTTGAGCAAAAGAAGGCATAACAATACCGATGCAAAACATGAACATGAGAAGATTTCTAATTTTCATAAAATTTGTTTTAGATGATCGATAAAGATAAGGGGATAGATATATATCATACAAGTAAAATAAATCCGGGCCATTAAACGGTTAAATGCAATATTGAGCATACTGTGACCGCCAAGTATAAGTATCAACGCCTGCTTAAAATATCTGGAAGTTTTAATTGTGACTACCGGAAACTGACGATACGAATACATTGCCAAGTTTGTCAACAATACAGGCACTTGAAAGCATATCTTCCAAATCAGTTGTTGCGGGATAGTTCCACTTAAGTGTGCCATTCATCGCATCTACGGCCAAAATATGGGCGTAGCTGCTAAGATAAACTACTCCATCAAAAATGACGGGACTGGAACGGAAGTTGTTGTAAGGGAAGTTCCATTTTAAAGATCCGGTTACAGCATCTATTGCATACAAAC
>DASRRA010000248.1:0-12847 GCA_035696085.1 Bacteroidia bacterium
TGCGACGTATTACCTAAAACTTGGCGCAAAAGGTTTCCTCAGTAAAAATGCTGTTGATGATGAAATTATTTACGCCATAAAGCAGATCTTGCGTGGTAAGAAATTTGTCAGTGCAGAACTTTTGGAATCAATTGGAAATGATAAAACGGTATCTAACCCTAATCCTTTTCAGGCGCTGTCAGAAAGGGAATTGACGGTTACACATCATCTCTTAAAAGGCAAGAATGTTCTTGAAATTTCAGAAATTATGAACCTTCATACTTCTACTGTAGGTACATATCGAACCCGGATTTTCGAAAAATTAGGAATTAAAAGCTTGGTTGATTTATCAGAATTAGCGAGGATTCATCATTTTCTCTAACCCGTTTTATCTGCCTTTTCTATTGGCAAAAGCAGGGTAACTGTTGTACCTACTTTTATTTCACTGTTAACTTTCAGCTTTATAGTTAACATGGTAGCTAAGTCTTTGATAATTTGAAATCCCAGTTTATTTTTTATTTCAAACAAAAAGCCATAGGTATTCTCTACATCTAACATTTGCAGCTGTTCTTTTGTCATTCCATTTCCTGTATCTGTAATGGATAGTTCAATGATTTGTGCATTTAATTTAAGAACAGAAACCCGTATTTCTCCCGCATGTGTATTTTTGATTGCGTTGTCCAGTATATTGCGTAGGATGATTTTTAACAAACGCTTGTCTGTTGTGATGGAAACAGGGGGAAAAGGGTTAATTATAATTTCTGTTTGCTGAGCTTTAGCAATATCCTGGAAAAACACATACAATTCAGTCATCAAATCATTTAGTGATACACTTGTAATTACAATTGTAAAGTTTTGTTGTTGTACACTTAGCCAGGTTAGCAGTTCATCAGCAAAAGCATATGTATTTTTGGAAGAAGTGCAGAGCTCCGTCAATAACTTTTCTCGTTTTTCTCGTTCTAAGCTATCCATATTTTTGCTAAGAAATGTTGAAATAGAAGTCATGAACCGTAAAGGCGTTTTCAGATCGTGCGCAAGAATGGAGGTTAATTTTTCTTTTTGCTCAATCAATTTATATAATTCATCCTGGGTTTGTGTCAATTTTAGATTTGCTTTTTGCTTGAAACGGTATCGGTTATAAAGAACAATAAAAACAATCAGTAATAAACTTAAGCAAGCAATTAATCCGAATCGGGAAATTTGCTGTTGTTTTAGCGTTTTGTTCTTTAATTGCTGATCCTTTGTAAGCAATAAAATTGCTTTTTCTTTTTTTTCTGTTTCGTAACGTATATTCAATTCATTCGTTTGTCGCAGGTTCTCTTCATTTAAGATGGCATCATTTATCTCAGAATATAATTTAAGATATTCAAGCGCCTGCCTGAGATTCCCCGTTTTTTCAGAAAGAAATGAAAGATGTTCATATGCTTCTCTTATCTCTGTTTTATAATTTATTTGCCTGGCTATTTTTAATGCTTTTAAATAATAGGAGCCCGCGGTTTTTTCATCATTTAGTTTCTCATAGTAGTCTCCCGCAACTATATAAGAATAAGTAAGACCAACACTATAGTTGAGTTTTTCACTGATGCTTATTGATCTTAAACAATATACCAGTGCCGTATCAGGCTTATTAAGTGCATTGTATAAACCGGACAAGTTATTGTAACAAATAGCGATTCCATAATTATCGCCCAGCTCCTGATTTAATTTTAAGGCTTTTAATTGATAGAAAAGGGACTTGTTTAATTGGTTAAGGCTTTTATAGGCAATGCCCAAGTTATTGTATATGTAAGTTAAATTTCGGGTACTTGTCCGTTGACCTTCAATAATCAAGGCCTTATTCATGTATGCAATCGTCTCATTGAATTTTTTTTGTTCAAAGAAGATAACGCCCATCGATATATAGGCTTCACAAATTCTTTTTTTATCGTTGTTAGTTTCTGCTAATTTCAATGCCTTAATATGACACGCTAACGCTTTATTATAATTTCCGTTGTGAGCATATATACCTCCCAGAATAGAAAAGCAGTCAATTATATCCTTCTGTCGTCTTTGCCTTGGCGGACTGTTCAGATAGTTTTTCGCTATCTTCATTACGATATCTATTTTTTTAGAATCAAGAGGTGCTATTTTAACAGCATTTAATAAGCTGTCCTGAGGGTATATGGCTGCACTTGACGACGTGGTAAATGCCATTAGCAAAAGAAAGGAAATGCCATTCAACAATAAGGATGCACGATTGACTTTGTAAATTGAAGTTCCTATTTTAGTGGTCATTTGTCAGTGTATCATTTACTAATCAGTAAAATGATACAACTAAATTTACAATTAAAATCAATACATCAGGTAATTAATTGGGCAGAGAAAATGTAAGTTAATTAAAGCGAAGGAGACTGCCACCAGGACAGTCTCTGTTATGATTTCCTCTTATCATAATCGCTGCTTAAAGAGAACCTTTATACCGGTCAAAAGTACGCATGCAACCACAATTGGCTTGTAGTAAAAATAAGATCAACATGTAATAAAAATAGGATAAGTATTGTAACTCCCTGGATAATTTTATCGTATTCACGAATACTGTTCGAACCTGAAAACCGCCTAATAAGATGAACATTCCCGGTTACCAAAAAATTTTCTTTGTATGTTACTTTGTCATCTTGGCTGTTTCTTTTTCTCAAGCACAAATTTTAAAATCAGATAGCATTCGCAAGGTTTTGGTAAGCTATGCGAATGCGGATACGGTCAAGGCTAATCTTTTAATGTCACTTTGTAAAGTACTATCTCCGCAAGCTGATCAAAAACAACAACTTCAACATTTTGCTTCCGAATTACTTTCTCTTTCCAATAAGCTCACTTTTAAAAAAGGTATCGCCTATGGATTTTATTACATGGGTCTGACTGATCAGAAAGAAGCAGGTTCTTTAAACGATGAATTTTACATAAAAAAATCATTGGAAATTATGAAGGAATTAAAGGATAAAAAAGGCGAGGCTCTTTGTTTTGACAGGTTGGGAAGAATTAAGGTTTTAGAAAATGATTATCCAAAGGCAATACAATTTTATCTAAATGCAATTCAGTTGAAAGAAAAGGTAAATGACGTGCAAGGCATGGCAGATACTTATTCCTGGACTGGACGGGCTTATACACATGTTGGAAGTTATGATAAGGCATTGGAATGTTATTTCAAAGCGCTGAAAATAGCAGAAGCCATACATTATAAAAGAAAAATTTGTGAAGTCTATATATCGTTAGGTGTTATTTTCTTTGAACAAAAAAAATTCAACGAGACGATTGAATATATGAACAAGGCCTATGCGGTAGAGGAAAATCTTACCAATAAGCAAAATTTGTCCTATATCTATAACAACCTGGCAATTTCATATCAATATTTAAATAATCATACAAAATCATTGTCTTATCACTTTAAAGCTTTAAAGTTGAATGAAGAAATGGGGAATGATGGAGGAACCGCTGTTTCGTATAATAATATTTCAGGAGTGTACGCTTCAATTGGGAAAACAAATGAAGCGTTGCATTACATACTAAAGTCAGTTGCGTTAAACGAAAAAAATAATGATAAGGTCGGTTTAACATACGCATATATCGGCGCAGGCGACTGTTACAAGGGAAATAAAAATTATATAATAGCTAATACTTATTATTTAAAAGCTTTGAAAGTAGCCAGGGAAATAAATTACAGAACCGAGGAACGCGAAGCTTATGAACACCTTGCAATTATGTTTGAGGAGATGAATGATTATCAAAAGGCTCTGCAATATCATAAAAGATATGCACAGCTAAAAGATTCCATTCTGAATGAGGAGAGCTTGAAACAAAGTAGCGAGATGAATATCCGCTATGAAACAGAAAAGAAGGAAAAAGAAATTTTACTGCTTACAAAGGATCAGGAGTTAAAGAATAAAAGTTTACAGGAGCAGCGTTTGATTCGAATAGGTTTAATACTAGGGTTGGGGCTGCTGTTGGCATTGTCTTTTTTATTGTTTAACCGTTATCGATTTAAACAAAAGGCTAATTTATTACTGGAAAGACAAAAGGAAGACATTCATAACAAGAATATACTAATTACCGATAGTATTGATTACGCTAAAAACATTCAGGATGCCATATTACCTACGCCAGAATACTTATACTCACTTTTACCAAATCACTTTATTTTTTATAAACCCAAGGATATTGTAAGCGGTGACTTTTATTGGATCACAAAAAAGGAAAACAAGATTATCTTTGCTGTGGCAGATTGCACAGGCCATGGAGTTCCCGGTGCTTTTATGTCCTTACTTGGCCACAATATGCTTGAAAATGTTGTGAATGCTCGTTCTTCACCAAATCCGGGCGCTATACTCACCGAATTGAACAAAGAAATTGTTGCGCGATTTTCAGACAACAAAGAAGCTTCGAAACACGGGATGGATATCGCGATTATAAGTATTGATACGACAAATGACCAGCTTGAATATGCAGCTGCAAAAAATTCATTATATCTTATCAGGCAAAATGAACTTACAGAAATAAAGGGAGATATAACAACACTTGGAACACCACCTAAATACCAGGCCTATCATGAATATAGGAATCACGTCTTAAAACTTAGAAAGGATGATATGATCTACTTATTTTCCGACGGTTTTCCAGATCAGAAAGGTGGCCCCCAAAAGAAAAAATTTTATTACCAGCCATTTAAAAACCTTCTTATTTCTGTTAGCTCCCTACCTCCCGGTGAGCAACGCTCATTATTGGATTCGGCGATCACCGAATGGATGGGTGACGAAGAACAAATTGATGACATCCTCATTGCCGGCATAAGGTACTAAATCTCACCACCGGCTTTTTCCAAATTGGCAGAAATTGTTACAATACTACAGGAGGTCCCTTTTTTGACTACATGAACTTTTTTAAGCCAGGTATATATTTGTTTATGGTCATTAAATGAATATATACAATGAAAAAAGTTACTGTTTTCTTTGTGATGTTGGTGTGCGGGTATCAGCTTTTTTCCCAGACCGACTGTGTACCAAATACAATTGCTTTAAGTAATGCTAAAAGTTATTGCTCTGGTCAAGCCGCCGAATCAAATACCAATGTCACTCCTAATACCGGGAGCATTCCCGGTTGCTGGGATCCGAATAGTAAAAATGATGTATGGTATAAATTTACAGCAATTGCTTCGGATGTAACTGTTGATGTTGTTAAAGGTGGGGTTAATGGATCCATAAAAAATGTAAATATTGCGCTTATGTCTTCGTGTACAACTGTAGATGTTTGTATAACAGGGACTGCGGCCGATACCATAAAGTTATACAAAGGTGGACTGGTAGTCGGTGCCACCTATTATATCAGAGTTTCATCACCTTCAACTGATGCTGGTACATACACGCTTTGCGTGCATAATATCAACCCGGGAATAACGCCAGCTGCGGATTGTAACAAAGCTGTGAAATTGTGTAATAAGGATCAGGTTAATTTATCACAACTATCCGGTGCAGGCGACAAGACCCAGGAAATTGAAGGATCCTCCTGTTTTGGTGCTGGTTTTATAGAGCAAAATTCCTATTGGTATTATTGGACTTGTAGTAAAGCAGGAAAGCTTACATTTGATTTAAATCCATTAGACCCCACGGGGGATCTGGATTTTATTGTATATGAGGTGAACGGCACTGATATCTGTACAAACAGAACCATTATCCGTTGTAATGCAGCGCAATGCATATACGGTGGTAAAACAGGTTTGAATTTGACAGAGAAAGATCTTATTGAAGGATCAGGATGCAGTAATGGACAGAATGAATACCTTGCCGCGCTGGATATGCAAGTTGGTAAGACATATGCACTTTTCATAAATGATGCAGTCGGTAAGTCTGGTTTTACTATTAATTTCGGTGGAGACGGGGAATTTCAGGGAGCGGAGGCAAAGATTGCTGCGGATAAAATTTCAATCTGTGAGGGAGAAGCTGTTACTTTTAATTCCAAATCCATAAATGCGGATACGCTTGTCTGGACCTTCCCGGGTGGTACTCCTTACAGTGTCCCTAATACGCCCGGCCCGCATGCAATCACCTACACGAAAGCCGGTAAGTACACAGCGTCGCTGGTAGTAAAAACTTCTAAATGTATTTCTGTTGACCAAATCGAAATTGTAGTAAACAGTATTCCACATGTTACTGTCGCGGATGCAAACATCTGCCCGGGTACCAGCGCAACATTGAATGCTGCACTAAAAGACTCCACAGGAACATATACATACGTATGGTTACCCGGTGGTGAAAAAACGCCCTCTATAACTAAATTTCCAACGATTACAACCACTTATTCTGTAACCGTGAGTAATGGTGGGGTTTGTACAGGCAAGGCTACGGGAACAATTAATGTTAACGGTATGCTGCCTGTAAAAGCAGGTAGGGATACAATTGTCTGTGAAGGATCTACAATAAAGCTGAATGCAGAACCTTATAACACAGCTTATACTTATAAATGGACGGCTTCCCTAGGAAACCTGAGTGATCCGGCTATTCATAATCCAACAGTTACGTCCGCAAGCACTACTACCTACATAGTTACTGTAACTACTGATAAGGGTTGTTCGGGTAGTGATACCATAACCGTTTTCATTGATCACCTGATGAAACCGGTATTGACAGCTGAGAATGTTACATGTAATGCGGCCTGTAACGGAAAAATAACTGTTTCCCAGACGGGAGGAACCAGCCCATATACCTACAATTGGACGGGTGGATGTACAACAGCAATTTGCAGCAGTTTATGTCCGAATACATATACGGTGACAGTGACGGATAAAATAGGATGTACTGTTCAGGGAAGCGCAACAATCACAGAACCTGCACCCATACTATTACAAATGTCATCAGTAAGTAGTATCTGTGGAAGATCCGATGGCGAAGCCACGGTGGTTGCCACGGGAGGAACTCCTGGTAACGGTTATACTTATGCATGGGATGATGCAAAAAAGCAAACCACCCCGACAGCCAGTGGTCTATTACCCCAGAGGTACTGCGTAATTGTGAAAGATGCGAACGGATGTGAAAAAACAGCCTGCATAGATGTTACGGATAAACCGGGTATAAAAGCATCCTTGATAGCTGCATCACCAACTTCCTGCAATGGGGCTTGCGATGGTTCAGCAGAGGTAACTGTTACGGGTGGAACGCTGCCATATTTATACTCCTGGAACACGACTCCGGGAGCACAACAGACTTCTAAAGCTACAGGATTGTGTGCAAAGGAATATATTGCTACTGTTTCAGATGCCATGGGCTGCGAGGATACCGTTCATGTAAAAATATTACAGCCAGAGCCAGTTACACTCGAACCGGTTTCTCCTGAAATCATCTGTATTGGTGGAAACACCACCATTACAGCTATTCCACATGGAGGAGATGGAAAGTATACATATAACTGGAAACCTGAATCATTATTAACTACTTCTTCAATTGTTGTTTCGCCAATTGTCAGCACCAATTATCACGTAGTGGTAAAAGACGGCAAAGGATGTTCTTCTTCACCAATTGTAATTAAAGTAAATGTAAATCCACCTTTAAAAGTTATAGCTTCTGACGATATAAAAATATGTGCAGGAGATTCAACCACCTTAATTGCCAATGGCTCTGGTGGAAATGGCGGCCCATATAAATTTTCATGGTCTCCGTCTACAAGCGGAGGAACATCGCATCATATACTGGTAAAGCCGATAGTTTCTGCAACGTATACCGTAGTTATGACCGATGAATGCGGAACTCCTGCTGCAATAGATTCCGTTAACGTGTTGGTTAAGCAATTGCCTGTTGTTAAATTCACAGGAGATCCATTAAGTGGTTGTTCACCATTAAGAACGGCTTTTAACGATAGTTCATACACTAATGGTGATACAATAACCAGCTGGAAGTGGGATTTTGGTGATGGGGATCAGTCAGACTTAAAAGATCCTGTTCATGTTTTTTCCACGAGTGGAAACACGATAGCTATTTACTCTGTTTCATTAAAAGTTAAAACTGTTAATAGCTGTGAATCATTTTTAATGAAAGATAAAATGGTACAAGTGTATCCGCTACCAAAAGCAAATTTTGAATCACCGTCCTCCATCAGTATTTTAAATCCTGTTGCTTATTTTAGAAATAATTCAGCAGGTGCTACAAGCTGGACATGGGATTTTGGTGACTCGTTATGCTCACCAGCCAATAACAAGAGTTCGCAGTATAATCCCAGTCATATGTATTCTGAAATAGGCAGGTATTGGATAAGTTTAAGAGTTAAAAATAATGGTGGATGTATGGATAGTACCATGCGCTATATTGATGTCGATCCACAATTTGTAATATACATACCCAATGCTTTTACGCCAAATGATGATGGAACAAACGACTTATTTTTTGCAAAGGGAGAATATATTAATGCGTTTGACATGCGGATTTTTGATCGCTGGGGAAATATGATCTACTATGCAGATAGTATTACGAAGCCATGGAACGGAAGAGTTAATAATTCTGGTGATCTTGTGCAACAAGATGTATATGTATATCAAATAAACATCAAAGATAACAAGGACAGAAAGCACCAGTATGTTGGCAGCGTGACATTGATACGTGGGAATTGAGGTAATGAATTCTTTCTTTACTGCTAAATAAAACCAAATATAGTTAAATCCATAATAAACGTAGTATGATTTTCTTTTCTAAAATAAATTCTAATATTTGGGTAGGGGGCAGAACCAGCTATCTTTTTTTTTCACTCTTTTATTTCTTTATTTTTATTTCACACGCTCAAAATATTGCAATCAACGAAAGTGGCGCTACTGCTAATACAAAATCTATTTTAGAAATTCAACCCGATGTGAACTTAAATAAGGGATTACTTGTTCCTCGTCTTACCACTGCACAACGTAATACCATTGCTGCCCCTATCCCCGAAGCGTTGCTGATATATAATACCACTTCACAATGCTTTGAAGCGTGGAATCAAAATACTACCACATGGGTTTCTTTTGGTTGTATTGGATGCCAGATACCTGGAGCATTTTCAGCTTACGCTGCATCCAATTCGACAATCATATCCTTTGATGCTAACTGGGATGCTTCTGCCGGCGCGACAGGTTATTATATTGACGTATCTACATCCAGTAGTTTTAGTTCCTTTGTAACAGGTTATAGTAATCTTAGTACTGGAAATGTTACAAGTTATAGTGTAAATACAAATCTTAGTTGTGGAACTACTTATTATTATCGCGTACGTGCTACCAACGCTTGCGGAACAAGTGCCAACTCAAATACGATTACTGCCAGCACATCAACATGTGGCCCTTCTTGTAATACACAGGTATGGTCCGCAATGGTTAACATCAACACAGGCACGCAGATAGCACAGGGAAGTACGCAAGCAGCCGGTCAAAAATGGTGTTACAACGATGTGGCTGCTAATTGTACAACATATGGGGGATTATATCAATGGGCTTCGGCAATGAATTTGGCAAGTACAGCAAATTCAGCCTTTCAGTATGGCGCAACGCTACCCTCTTGTGACCCATGTAATTCAGGAGGAATTCAGGGTATTTGTCCCACGGGTTACCATATTCCAACCGATTTAGAATGGAGCCGATATGAATACTGTATCGAAAACACAATAACTCCAACGGGCTCCACGCCATTAGCTACTTTTCAAACTACTACAACGTATCGCGGATCCTCTACAGCAGGTGTGGGACCGGGAGCCAAAATGAAAGTAACTGCAAGTAATTCTCCTGCTTGGGATGGTACCAATACCAGCGGTTTTTCAGCATTGCCGACAGGATACTATAGTGGTGCAGTAGCTGGTTTGGGCACCACAACATTATTTTGGTCAGCGACTGAGAATACCGCAACCACGGCATTTTCGAGATTATTAACATCAGGCAATGTACAATCAAGCAGAGGTAACAGTACAAAAACATTTGCATTTCCTGTACGTTGCTTGAAAAACTGATAGTTTCTAGTTCTTGGAATCTTTAAAACATAACTTAATGAGAAATTTTAAGTTGCATTTTATCTTTATGTTTTTACTGTTAACATTCGTCGGGGAAGAGTGTGAAGCACAAAGGAAAACATCTTTTTTAAATGGGTACATATACAATTATTTTAACCAGCCACTTTACATCTATCAATGCTATGGTGACACATTGCTCTTAATTGATTCAACAGTATCCGATAAACATGGTGGATTTGTTTCTAATTTCGGCAGCATACAAAATGCTGAATTGAATGTACGGACTGGTCTTTATAAAGTGGTCCTACTGCAGAATCAATATTTTTACATTCTTTACAATGGAGCTCCTGTTGAAATAAAAACAACTTTTCAACCTTCCGCTTTTTACAACGTTGCAACAGATAGCTTAACGGTATTGAAGTCGGACGAGAATAAACAGTTCTATAAATTCCAGCTCCTGCAAAAACAGATTAATATTGCCAACTACTGGTTGTTACAAATGATGCGTTTGTATCCGCTATCTGATCCTTTTCATAAGCAAATAGAGAAAGAATATTTTAACAGATACAAGTCCTTAGAACAATTTGTACTTCATGCCCCTTTTAAGGAAAAAGTTGACAGTAATTCAATACTAATTGCCATGGCCTATTACCAGCCTGTACTACCGGACTGGAAACAACCGGATTCATGGCGCGATAGTATCCTGGCGCTACATTATTTTGATTACTTCAATCCGGCAACCAGCTTTTATTTGAATACAAATATTCTCCCAGAAAAAATAGATTTATTTTTAAAAATATCCTCTAATAAAACAGATAAATATGGAGAATCCCTCATAGATGAAAAGCTTATGGCCTCGGCGGCGCAGATTTTTTTGGAGAAGACAAGATCAAATGACGTTAACTTTAATTTTTGTTTGAATTATCTGCTTAAAAAATTTTCTAGTGATCATTTGGATAATGCTTTTTTATCCGTATACGACAATAATTCGAAACCACAAACAGGCGATTGTAAATCGGGAATAGTTTCAGAAAATATAAAGAAAAGAGCAGGTGAACTAAAAAAAATAGCGATAAACAGTATTGCTCCTGATTTTAATATAGGTGAAAATCTAAATTTGAGTGGAATCCAAAGCGAATATGTCCTTCTTGTATTTTGGGCCAGTTGGTGTCCGCATTGCACTGCGGAATTGCCTGAAATAAAAAAAGCTGTGGCAAAATATAACGAGCGTGCATTGAATGCAAAACTTGTTACACTGGCAGTTTCATTAGATACAGATCGCAAACAGTGGCAGAACTATATTACAAGCAATCAATTGTTTTCTTTTCTTAATTTTTCAGAGTTAAAAGGATGGCAATCAGAAGTCGTTAAAAAATATAATGTATTTGCTACACCGACGATGTTTTTATTAGATAAGCAAAAAAAAATAATAGCGAAACCAGAAACTTCTCAGCAACTAATAAGCGCTATTAATATGGCAGAACAATCGAGATGATGCCAGAGCCATTGCAAACAGGGATAATAAAGCGAAACCTTTGATCATAAACAGCGTTAGACATATTGTAAGGAAATTAGCTTTTCTTACTATATAATTCTGTATTACATTAAGGAAGAGGCAGTGCGAAATTAACTTTATGACTCAAATGACGATTAGAAACTATGCTTTTTTACTTGGTTTTATTCTGAATCACCACGCCTTTTCTCAAAGCAGAATTGTATGGAATAACGACGCATATGTTGTTTTATCAAATAGCGCTTATTTAGTTGTGGATAATTCGAATTCGAATGCAATTAGTCTCCAAGGGACAGGTGGAAATCTCATTTCTGAGCTGGAAACAAATTGTATAAAATGGAATATCAGCACCAGTACAGGTAGTTACACCATTCCCTTTACCAAATCATCAGGCAATAAAATTCCTTTAACTGTAGCTATAACAGGAGCAGGTGTGGGATCAGGAAATATTTTATTTTCAACGTATGGTGGAGCAACCTGGAATAACAATACTTACAAGCCTTCAGATGTTATGAATATGACTTCCAGCTGCTGTGCCAATAATTCTGCTTTTGTTATCGACCGCTTCTGGAAAATAGATGCTGTTGGTTACACAAGTAAACCGTCTGGTACACTTACCTTCACTTACCTCGATGCTGAGCATACTGCAACCGGAAATACAATCACTGAATCAAACCTCAGAGCTCAACGGTTTAATACAACACTTGCAAGTTGGGACATTTCTCCACAGGGATCGATTAATACATCAACAAATAAAGTAACGTCCGTTGCAATTACGTCTTCAAATTTTTTTCGTTCTTGGACACTAACAGATAACGTAAGTCCTCTTCCAATTGAACTAGTTAGCTTCACCGTAAATTGTGACCAGGATAACCGTAATTTAAATTGGATAACAGCAAGTGAGTCAAATAATGATTATTTTACTATAGAAAGAAGTACGGATGGATTAAGCTGGGTAACCCTATCAATAATTAAAGGTGCAGGTTCAAGCACAATGCCGATTGAATATTCTTCTACGGATCCTGAATGGAAACAAGGCGAGTGCTATTATCGTTTAAAGCAAACCGACTTTGATGGCCACTATACTTATTCAGCAATTATTCCGAGTGATTGTTCTTCACCATGTATACAAGACATAAAAATTTTAAAAGACCCTAGTAATAATCCGCAAGTAACTTTTATATCTACCTGCTCTGGAAATGTTGACTTTTACATTTATAATTCGTTAGGTCAATTACTTTTTAAACAACGTGCAATCATAGACGTTGGAGAAAATAATATTCCATTTAGATTTAATACTCTTTCAGCAGGGCTTTATATATTAAAAGCCGCATTTGGGTCTAGCAGTTTTCAAGAGAAATTTGAAAAATA
>DASRRA010000249.1:0-5631 GCA_035696085.1 Bacteroidia bacterium
AAGGTAGTTGATTTAAGAGATAAGGAAGGTCTTGTCCTAAATTTTGTTCTTTAATTTCAGATTTGTTAATAGTGCTATAAGCCATTGCCGATCGACGGTCCGGACGAGTGGATGAAACAATAACGTCATCCAGTTTAACGATCGTATCACCATACATAATTCCCTTTGTACGCGATGGAATAAGAACAAAAGCTCCATTGGCATGTTCATCCGTATCATTTAATTCAATAATATAAATCTTATTGGTGGTTATGTTAATCGTGTCTGCAAAATTTTTGAATTGCTGATGTGTAACACTTACCAAATATTTTCCGGGAGTTAACTCTGAAAAATGATAAGTACCATCCTTTTCCGTGCTGGCAGAAAAATGAGTGGTGTCCGTTAATGCTTTTAAATAAACGGTAGCATCCTGAACAGTTTGATCACCTTTCTTATTTCTCACTTTTCCAAAAATAGTATATTGCGAAAATCCAATAAAAGGCACTAACAGGAGTGCCAGCAGCACATAATTCTTCTTTTGATGAAACATGATTTTTAAAATTAAATTCAGTTGAAATGAATCCAGAGGTGAAATTCATTTTTTCATTGTACCATCCTTACGCAGGCATTACCCTGATCAAGTGTATTTACAATACTTTTGGAGCAATTGTAAATTGGGTATAATCTCAGCTATTGAAATTCGCAATAGCACCCCCAGAGGCTGCAAAATTAAGATTTATTTTTTAACTCACGTGTGAATTTTTCAACAGCCTGAATGGCATGATGGAGGCGTGCGGCCCCAAACCCTTTAATGATAGCATAATTGGCATGAATGCTTTTTAATTCACGTTCATACCAATCAAAGAAAAACTGGCGGCGGTGAGGATTTTCTCTTACCGGATCTTCCTGCCAGGGTAAATCAGGATAGGTAAGCAAATAAAAATCATAAGGATTGGTGAGAAGTGTTTTTGAGATCCAGTCCGGACAAGTTTTGAAAACATCTTCACACCATACTTTTGCCAAAATCAATTCTGTATCTACAAAAAGATAATTGTTTGCTTTGGTAAGTAAACGTTGCTCCTGGCGGAATTGCTCTTGTGCAATCAGCAATACATCTGATAATTTGTATTTATGATTCAATCCTTCCAGGTAAATGCGTGAATATTCCGGGACCCAAAGCGTTTTATAATGCTTTGCTAAGTTTTCTGAGAGTGTCGATTTAGAGGTGCTTTCCGGACCAATCAGTGCGATTCGAAGGATACCTGAATTCTTTTTTTCCATTGAAAATAACCTGTTAGAGAGAGAACGGTATAAATACCATAAAGTAATGCAATTAAATAAAATGAACGGGATGCGTACAACAACACGGCTAATCCATCAATAACGATCCAGAAGACCCAATTTTGAATTATTTTTTTTGCAGTCATCCACGTTGCTACAATACTAAAAGCTGTAATACATGCATCCAGGTAAGGCAGTGCCTGTGTTGAATACTGCTTCGCCACGTAACCCAATGGCGCCCATATGATGATACCAATAAAAATCAGATAAACAATTTTAAAAATGGGATAAGAGATAATCTTTCGTTCTGCACCTTTGGAGCCATGTAACCACTCGTACCAGCCATAGATGCCAATACCGATATAAAATACCTGTAAGGCACTTTCCAAGAATAAATGACCGGTGAAACATAAATAAACAGAGAAGATGCTGGAGAGAATTCCGAATAACCAGCACCAGATATTTTCAATTGCAGCTAATAATACGTATACCAGCGCCAGTATAAAAATCACCCATTCTATAAATGTTGTTTGCCAGACTGCAGAAACAAGGGAAGAATAAATGGAAGAAAGCATAATTAGTTATTCAATTGGAATTTTTAATTCTTGAAATTTTTCTACAATTGAATTAAATTCTCCAATTGGATCTTTGCGTTTCCAAATTGAATTGTAGAAAGCAAGTCCTTCAAACCCTATCTCATGGGCTTTTTCTATGGCATTGATATCCACACCACCTCTTGCAATTACTCTGTATTCTGTTTTGCCTAGTGCAGATTTCAGACTGTGCATAGTATAACCTCCCTGAAACTTACTGGTAATGCTTTCAAAGATGGGGCTAAGAAAAACGTAATTATATTTATAAGGGCTGGAGTTGGCTTCAAATAATTTTCCAATGGTATCGTAAGAAGTCGTAATAAGAATGGATGGATTTTTTAATTTAATGAGCTTGATGAATAACCAGGTTCTGAATCTTCTCTTCTTATGTGTTTTGGTCAGGTGTATACCTTTCAAATTAAATTGTCTGGCCAGGTTGTGATGCGAATGGATAACGATTCGGTTATGGAAATGAGAGGGAATCGCACTTATAAAAGCTTTTGTTTTTTTTGTGGATACTTTGTGCTTTCTTAAATGAAAGGTTTCTAATCCGGCTTCAAATAGTTTGGTCACAATATTTGCTTCATTTTCAAGAGTGCCAGCATCAGAAATAACGATCAGTTTCATAGAGATAAATTTAATGTATTAAATTCATGAATAGCATTTGATATTTTTTCAATTACATCTATATCTTTTTCAATTGCATTTCCCACGACCACAATATCGGCTCCTGCTTCGCATGCAGCTGTTGCAAGTTGAGGTGTATTGATACCACCTCCTACAATTAGTGGGATAGAAATTTGTGAGCATACCTGCTTAATCATACGGTTCCCCACTGGTGTTAATGCACCACTGCCGGCATCCATATATATAAGCTTTAGGCCCAGCATTTCTCCTGCTAAAGCTGTACAAACGGCAATATCTGTTTTATCATGTGGTATCGGAACCGTGTTACTCATATAAGAAGCAGTTGTTTGTTTACCACTTTCAATGAGCATATATCCTGTTGGAATAATCTCCAGTTCGCTTGATTTTAAAAGTGGCGCTGCCACCACGTGCTTTCCGATCAGGAACTCCGGGTTACGGCCCGAAATAAGAGAGAGTAACAAAATAGCATCTGCATTTTTACTGATTTGTAAATTGTTACCCGGGAAAATAATAACGGGTAAGTCGGTCATTTGTTTGATCGTGGAAATACACTCTTCAAAACTTCCATTGGTTAGTAAGCTACCGCCGACTAATATAAAATCAGCCTTGGAACGCTCAGCCCTGCGAATAACCTCGGGAGATTGAAATTTATCCGGATCAATCAGTATCGCAAATAATTTTTTCCCGAGTTGTTTCTTCTTTAAAATAACCTTGTATAAATCTGTTGACATGCGTTTTTAACTAATCAATATTAAATCAACAAAACATTTTCCTTTAATTTAAAATTGCCACAAAATGGATGATGGTGTAAAAAAAGGCTAAAACTAAGTAATCTGATCAAAAAAAGGCAAAATATTATGAATATGTTGATAATTGTTGTGGTTTTCTTTCGATTCACTCAATTTTAAGGGAAGTTTAAATTGGAAAAATGGCCTGATTTCCCGGTGAATAAAGAAGACTAAAATTTGGTTATTGTTTGAATAACAACTAATTTCGCTGCGTTTTAAATTCTAAATTAAGATAAAATGTCAAAAGCAACTACAGAAAAGTACATAAAAAGCAAAGTAAAAGATAGTTCCTTAGCAGCTTGGGGACGTAAAGAAATTAAATTGGCGGAGGCTGAAATGCCTGGCTTAATGGCTTTACGTGCTGAATATGGGGCCAGCAAACCATTGAAAAATGCGAGAATTGCTGGTTGTTTACACATGACCATCCAAACTGCCGTACTTATCGAAACATTAGTTGAGCTTGGTGCAGAAGTTACCTGGTCATCTTGCAATATCTTTTCAACACAGGATCACGCTGCTGCTGCAATTGCAGAAGCCGGTATCTCCGTATACGCCTGGAAAGGTATGACAGAACAGGAGTTTGACTGGTGTATTGAACAAACATTATTCTTTGGTGAAGAACGCAAACCATTAAACATGATTTTGGATGATGGTGGAGACCTTACCAACATGGTGTTTGATAAATATCCTCAATTGATTAAAGATATCAAAGGTCTTTCTGAAGAAACGACTACAGGTGTACACCGTTTATATGAGCGTATGAAAAAAGGAACCCTTCACGTTCCTGCTATCAATATCAATGACTCCGTTACAAAATCAAAATTTGATAACAAATATGGTTGCCGTGAATCATTGGTAGATGCAATTCGCAGAGCTACAGATTTAATGCTTGCCGGAAAAGTGGCAGTAGTTGCGGGTTATGGTGATGTTGGAAAAGGATCAGCAGAATCATTAAGCTCACAAGGTGTTCGGGTAATTGTTACGGAGATTGATCCAATTTGCGCATTACAGGCAGCAATGGATGGTTACCAGGTACAAAAAATGGATACTGCTGTGAAAGAAGCGGATATCATCGTGACCGCTACCGGTAATAAAAACATTATCCGTGATCGTCACTTCAAAGCGATGAAAAACAATGCAGTGGTTTGTAACATCGGTCACTTCGATAATGAAATTGATATGGCTTGGTTAAACAGCAACTACGGAAAAACAAAAGATGAAATTAAACCTCAGGTTGATAAATATACAGTTGATGGAAAAGACATCATTATCTTAGCAGAAGGACGCTTGGTGAATTTAGGTTGTGCAACAGGTCACCCATCTTTTGTAATGAGTAACTCGTTCACCAACCAAACACTTGCTCAATTAGAGCTATGGCAACACAGCGATAAATACGAAAACAAAGTATATACACTTCCAAAACACCTGGATGAGAAAGTAGCGCGTTTACACTTGAAAAAAATCAATGTGGAATTAGAAGAATTAACTCCGGATCAAGCGGAATATATCGGCGTACCGGTACAAGGTCCATTCAAATCAGATATGTACAGATACTAAGAAATTATTAAATTTAAAAAAGAGCTCCCTAAAGGAGCTTTTTTTTATTTCTATCAGGTAAAGATTCGACCCTTCCAGGGTCGTGAAGATAATAACAATGCCTTTACAATAAATAGTTGATCCTTTCAGGGTCATCAATAACCGTTTAATTTCAGATACGATAAATTAAGAAGCAATGACCCTGGAAGGGTCAAATTAATACTTCAAGATAAAAGTAAAGACCTAATTGTAAATATGCAATACACTCCCATCAAACGAATTTCTGTATTGCTTTAGCGGTATCCCCGCAGGTGGTTTCAGTACCGAACCATCGGTCAATAAAAACTCAGAATGGCAGCACGTATCCACTGCAGTAATGTTACTTTTATCAACCACTATCGTTGCACAAGCATCCGTTGAATGATAGGTACAATTGCGGTCGTAGGTCATGAATTCGGTAGAATTTTTCCGGTAAATCAGAATTCCACGAACCCCACCATTAACATAGGTCCACCCCCCTACAACACTAAGACTAATGTAAGAAGGGTTATTGACATAGATATAAACATCCACACTTACATCGGGAATTGTGCTTTTTGCTTCTTTTTTACAACCCAGCGAAAGTAGCAACAACAAAAAAACAAGGGGAATTAAACAACTGTTCTTCATGACATGATTTAACAATTACAAATTTACAAACTTATTCAGACAAAATTTTGTTCCCCACCATTATATATAGAATAGAAAGCGGCTCTTTACGTTTAAATAGAAGTATATCTATTTTTTTAATAATTTTAGAGCATAAT
>DASRRA010000250.1:0-4013 GCA_035696085.1 Bacteroidia bacterium
CGCATCAAAATAAAACCCGTTTAAAATATTGGATTGACGCATGGTAAAGCTGTAAGGTTCATTGCGTGTAAAACCCGCTATTTCTGTGCTTTTTAAAATCATTCCTATGGGTGTGATGCTATCGCTCCATTCCTTTAAAGAAGCCAATGGAAAACATTTCAATGCATCTTTTTTGCTATTTAACGGATGGTTTAAAAAGTTAATCACATACAACATACTGTCTGTAATATCCCAGCAAAGTGGATTAAATGATTTGCTGAAATTTCTTCCTGCCGGTAATGCTAATTTTTTTGCAGCTTTTAAAGGTTTTTTGTAATTACCAGTAAACAACGTACCGATTTGCACTTCCTGATCAATCGTTGTACAAAAAAATGAACTGTCTTGTATAATTATTTTGCGTTCAAGGTCTTGTGAAACCCCGATAATGCAAATAAAAAAACAGGTAATGCTTAGATACACCTTCATCATCAATACGTATCAACGGATTCCAGGAGATCAGCCTGGCTCATATCCTTCGTGAAACAAGCATGTGTTAATCCATCATTACCGTTGTAGCGGTAACTCCATCCACTGAAAGCCTGTGTTTTTATATCTGTTATTTTACTAAATGTGGCTCCATAGCAAGCATCATAGTAAACCCCATCAATTTTTGAAATTTGATGGTTATTAAAAAAGGAAGCAGGGTTTTTCGTGCAGGAGCCGGGGATTCCAGCACCATCCTGAACATCTGCTTTGCTAAATTTATAAGCGGTGTAAGGAGAAGGAATAAGCGTTGAGTAAGAATTTTCATAAGGGAAATCAGGGCAACTACCGGATTGTGTTCCAAATATCCAGTCTTTCACAATAAAGCGATCAACAGAATAATTGCCGCATACACTGCTTCCGTCAGCTTCAATATAGATGTAGTTATTTGTTCTTACAATTCCCTGTATTTTGATCAGGGAAAGAAAAAGTTGTGCAAAGGTATAGCATTCGGCGTTTTTGTATTTCAGCAAACTGCCCAGTGTAACGTAAGGTGTATTCATCGTTTTGTAATAGAATAAACTATCACCATTGTAATTTAAAACAATGTGATCGGTAAATTCGCTCCATACACTGCTGATGATATCGGTTTCCGAAGATTTTTTGTCTGCATTTCTGCAGCTGATGTCAAATACACTGTGATACCATTTGAAATTCGCATCTGAATTACTAAATTCATCCATAGGCGTTGTTTTGGTTACATATACTGTATTTGCAGAGGCACCAATATCTCTGTATGTTTTCCCGTCATCAAAAGAAACCTGCCAGTTAATCGTAAAAGGTTTAAAAAAACGCGTAACGCCGGTTTCAAATGCTTTGGAAGCTTCTGTAGCCGGGTAAGAAATCGAATAGGGAGAAGACGAGGAGGTAATGGTTACTTTTACTCCTGGAAACTCAATGGATTCAGGGCCTACACCTTTTATCCATACGTAATCAGGTGCTTTATCACAGGTAAGTGAAAATGTACCTGCTACCGTGGCTTTTTTGCCACTTACATAGGCTACCGGGTAAGTGGAGGAGTTGCTGGAACTCCACTGGGGCGTACTATATGCGCCGGTACCATCATCTTTTTGAATGGCTAAACCCTGACTATAGGTTACTGTTTTAATAGCAACATTGGGATAGGAGAAATTTTGGGAAATACAGGCAAATGAGCTAGAGAGCAGTCCTGCTAATAAAATTAAGTTTTTCTTCATGTTTTTTACAGGGATGTTTTAAGTTATGTTGTCAATATAATGTTAATCAAATTATCATGCGAAGCTTTTCGACGCATGGATTAAAATATTCCTTAAAGAAAAGGATAGGGGAGATGAATTTTTGTAGTTTTTCCAGAAAAAAGCCTGAATTATCATAAAATCGTAACCAAAAATTAAGTTCATCTCTGTTACTTTTTTAAATTCGCTCTTGTTGTTAATTGGATTTAAATATCTTGTTTCTAAGTTTTTATGAAGTTTATTTAAACTCTTCATTTGTAAAACCATTTATTTTAGATTTTATTTTAAATAGTGCTTTTCAGATCGGTAAAATTTCGTACATTTGTATCCCCTAAAATAAGTGGGGGTAGAAAATTTAGTATTAACCTCTTCAGTTGTCTATAAAACATTGCAAAATGTGATGATTGGATACAAACAAAGAAAGCCAAAAACACAATGGCAGAAACATTAACAGCTCCTGTAGAGCTAGAAGCATTTGACTGGAAATCAGTAGGTAAAAAAGGTGAAGGTTATTCAAAAGAAGAACGCGAGAAGCTGGATTCAATGTATGAAAAAACCTTGAAATCAGTTGCCGCCAATGAAATCATTGACGGGAAGGTGGTAGCAAAGAATAACAAAGAAGTAGTTGTTAACATTGGTTACAAATCAGACGGTGTTGTTCAATTATCGGAATTCCGTTACAATCCGGATTTGAAAATTGGTGACATTGTAGAAGTATACGTTGAAAGTCAGGAAGATAAAAGCGGTCAATTGATCCTATCTCACAAAACTGCACGTGCCATGAAATCATGGGATCGCGTGAACCAGGCTTTGAACAATGATGAGATTATTAAAGGTTATGTAAAATGCCGTACAAAAGGTGGTTTAATTGCCGATGTATTTGGTATTGAAGCGTTCTTACCAGGTTCACAAATTGATGTGAAACCAATTCGTGATTACGATGTGTATGTTGGTAAAACAATGGAATTTAAAGTTGTTAAAATCAACAATGAATTCAAGAACGTAGTTGTTTCTCATAAAGCATTAATTGAAGCTGAATTAGAACAACAGAAAAAAGAAATCATCTCCAAATTGGAGAAAGGACAAGTATTGGAAGGTACTGTTAAAAACATTACGTCATACGGTGTATTTATTGACCTTGGTGGTGTTGACGGTCTTATCCACATTACGGATCTTTCTTGGGGTCGTATCAACCACCCTGAAGAAATCGTTAAATTGGATCAGAAAATCAATGTGGTTATCCTTGATTTCGATAACGAGAAAAAACGTATTGCATTGGGCTTGAAACAACTTTCTTCTCATCCTTGGGATGCTTTGAAAGCTGATTTAGCTATCGGTGATAAAGTAAAAGGAAAAGTAGTTGTGATTGCTGACTATGGTGCATTTGTAGAAATCGCTCCAGGAGTTGAAGGATTGATCCACGTATCCGAAATGAGCTGGAGCCAACACTTACGCACTGCACACGATTTCCTAAAAGTAGGAGATGAAGTAGAAGCTGTTGTATTGACATTGGATCGTGAAGAGCGTAAAATGTCTTTAGGTATTAAACAATTAATGCCAGATCCTTGGTCAGTTGTATTGGATAAATACGCGAAAGGAACAAAACACACAGCAACTGTACGTAACTTCACCAACTTCGGAATCTTTGTTGAATTAGAAGAAGGTGTTGACGGATTGATCCATATCTCTGACCTTTCCTGGTCTAAGAAGATCAAACATCCAAGTGAATTCACAAAAATCGGTGACAAAATCGATGTAGTAGTATTGGAAATTGATGGTGAAAACCGAAGATTGAGCTTAGGACACAAACAATTGGAAGAAAACCCATGGGATGTGTTTGAAACCATCTTCACAGTTGATTCTATCCACCAAGGAACCATCATCAACATCATGGACAAAGGTGCAATCGTATCGATGCCATATGGTGTGGAAGCATTCGCTCCAACACGTCACTTAGTAAAAGCTGATGGTACAAGCGCGAAAGTGGAAGAAGTATTGGATTTCAAAGTATTAGAATTCAATAAAGAAGGCAAAAAAATCATTGTTTCTCATAGCAAAATCAATGAAGAAGTAGTTGCGTCTGAAAAAGCTGCAGTTGCTACGGAAAAGAAAGCTGCAAATGATGAGGCAAAGAAAGCTGCTAAAAAAGTAAAAGACAGTGTTGAGAAAACAACACTAGGCGATATGGATGTTCTTTCCAATCTAAAAGCAGATATGGAAGAATCTGAAAAGAAGTCAAAAAAATCTGAGTAATACTCAACTCTCTTTTTGTTCCCG
>DASRRA010000251.1:0-4739 GCA_035696085.1 Bacteroidia bacterium
TCTGATCAGGACCACCACCTCTTACATAAGAGCCTGTGTTTCCATCACCTGCTGATTTTACGCCCGGTAATAATTGTATTGTTTTCAATATATCCACTTCTCCTAAAAACGCAGGAATTTTTTTTATCTCCTGGATATCCAGTTTTACAGCGCCTACGCTGGTACTGGAAACATTTTTATCTGCACGCTCTGAACTTACTTCGACTTCGGATACATTGATGGCTGTAGGCTTCAAATCGATATTGATTCGTAAATCTTTATCCAGAACAATTGGTTTTGAAAACTCTTCATATCCGACATACGAAGCAATAAGTGTATAGGTACCTTGTTCTACTGTAATGGAATAAAAACCATATTGATTGGTGCTTCCGCCTTTATATAATTCTTTTACATACACATTGGCGCCTATACTCACCTCTCCATTGGAGGCATCTTTGACATAGCCACTAATGGTAAAACTTTTCTTTTGTTGGGCATTTATAGGTAGGTAAAAAAGACCACAAATAATAATGAATAAATATTGTTTCATACGAGGGGTTGAGATTATAATAATTTATTGCCGAACGCAAAAAACAAGGTGATCTTATTGCGAAGCGGAAATAAACGGACGCAAAATTACGGAAACATTTTTCTTTTTGGAAGTTTCCACCGGTTTTTTCACCGAATTTCTGAATAAAAGGCGAAATGACTATTTTTAAAGTAAAATGCTTAGATTTGCATCCCAAAATCGGGATGTAGCGTAGCCTGGTATCGCGCCAGCATGGGGTGCTGGAGGTCGTGGGTTCAAATCCCGCCATCCCGACTTGTATATTTGTATTTCTTATCACTTATTAAAAACGATATTGTTGAATTTAAAAGAATTACTTCTTATCATTCCTGTTGTATTGCTGCTGATGCCTCTTTTTTCAAGAAGCGCGACGTTCACCTATGCAAAACAAACGATAAAACAATACGTCTCTCCCATCCTTATCACTTTATATTTTTTATTGTACAATCATGGTTTGAATTTAGCTAGGTTCACACACAATTACATGAGCGGTAAGGATCAACTGACAATTAATAAAGAAATTTAGGATATGTGGAAATTCGCGGCAAACTTAATTTTAAAAAATAAAATTGCTTTCATTGCATTTCTTGCAGTGGTTACTTCTTTTATGATTTTTGAAACGTGTAAAATCACGTTGTCATATGATTTTGCACGTGTGCTTCCTACAGATGATCCTACCTATGATGAGTATGTTCAATTCAAAAAGAAATTTGGTGAGGATGGAAATGTGATGGTTATTGGGTTTCAGGACACGCGTTTGTTTAGCCAGGATGTATTTAACGACTGGTCCAATTTAAACAAACAAGTGAAGAGCATCAATGGCATCAAGGAGGTACTTAGTATTAGCAGTTTGTACAACCTTTATAAAAATGATAGTGCCAACAAATTTGATTTCAAACCGATCAGTCCGAAATCGACCTATACACAAGCTGAATTAGATTCCATCAAGACATTGATATACCGACTTCCTTTTTACGAAGGACTGGTGTACAACAAAGAAACAAATGCCACGGTGATGGCCATTACCTTTAACAGCACTGTATTAAACAGTGTGGATCGTATTCAGATCGTTAAAGATATTCTTTCCATTACCGAAAAATTCGGGCAGAATCACCAGTTAAAACTACATTATTCCGGTATGCCTTATATCCGTTCCTATGTGATGAAACGGGTATCCGGTGAAATGGGCTTGTTCCTGGCGCTGGCGGTGTTGGTTACCGCAATCATTCTTTGGATATTTTTTAAATCATTTTCATCTGTACTTTTTTCATTACTCATCAGCGCCATTGGTGTGGTGTGGTCATTGGGAATCATGCAGCTGTTTGGCTATAAGATCACTATCCTTTCCGGATTAATTCCTCCGTTGATTATTGTCATCGGTATTCCAAATTGTGTTTTCTTCATCAATAAGTATCACTCCGAATACCTTATTCACAAAGATAAATTCAAAGCATTGAACAAGATGATCATCACTATGGGGGTGACGTTGTTTTTGGCAAATGTAACTACTGCTATTGGATTTGGCGTTTTGTATTATACGAATAGCCCAATGCTGGTTGAGTTTGGCGTTGTAGCGGCCATTGGTGTGATGCTGACATTTTTAGTAAGTCTCATCGGCGTTCCTATTATATTGAGCTATTTACCTCCACCGAAAGAAAAACATACGGATCACTTACAGGCAAAACGAATCAATAAATTACTCAAGAAAGTAGATTATTGGGTACACAACAGACGCCCTGCTATTTATACCACCGTGGTAGTGATTACCCTTATTGGCTGCTGGGGAATGACTCAACTAAATGTATTGGGTTATGTAGTGGACGATCTTCCTAAGAAAGATCCGGTATATGAAGACCTTCATTTCTTTGAAAAGAATTTTCATGGTGTATTGCCTTTCGAAATTGCTATTGACAGCAAAAAAGATGGAGGCATTCTGGCAAACAACGGAGCTGTGTTGTATAAAATCAATCGTCTTCAAAAAATATTTGCAGGCTATCCGGAGTTTTCAAAACCACTGTCTATTGCAGAAGGTGTAAAATTTTCGTATCAGGCTTACCGTGGTGGAGATCCAAAGTATTACAAAGTACCAGGTGCAACGGATTTAAAAGCATTATCTGAATATGCAGGTACGTTAAGCGGACAAGGAAACAAACTTCAATTTTTTATTGATACGAATAAACGATATACACGCGTCAGTTTTCAAATGGCGGATATCGGATCCATACGCATTAAAAGTTTGGTGCAGGAATTAAAACCAAGAATAGACAGCATTTTCCCTGCCTCTGAATACAATCTGGTTCTGACAGGTCACAGTTTGGTTTTCTTAAAATCAAATGATTATTTATTAAAAAATTTATATGAAAGTTTAACCCTGGAAATTATTTTAGAAACATTAGTGTGCTTGTTGCTTTTTCGTTCGCTTCGAATTATTATTCTTTCAAAAATTCCTGTTTTGATTCCCTTGGTTATCACAGCAGGTATCATGGGCTTCATGAATATTAATTTCAAACCATCCACCATTTTAATTTTCAGCATTGCATTCGGGATTTCATCCGATGGAACTATTTATTTCTTGACACGCTATCGCCAGGAATTGAGGGTACACGGAAGAAGTGTTGCGCAGGCCATTTCTATCACCATACGTGAAACAGGGCTCAGTATGGTTTACACCAACAGTATTTTGTTTAGTGGCTTTGCTATTTTCGCGGCATCGAGTTTTGGTGGTACGGTAGCTATGGGCGTATTGGTTTCATTGACTTTATTGATTGCTATGTGTTCTAACCTTGTACTACTGCCTTGTATTTTATTATCGATTGATAGACGCATCAGCAGAAAGGCAATTATGGAAGAACCATTCATTAATATGCCGCCTGAAGAATCAACCAATCAATTGAATTAAATTCTAATGGACTTGTTTTCTTATTTTGATTATGTGCATCCAGTGAAGTAATTTGATCATTGGAAAAGTAGGATCAAATTCAAACCATTTTTGTGCGAAGTTAATACTATTCGGGCTCTTGTGATGGTTGTTCTGAAATAGCTCCCCCATCATTAAAAAATCAATTGGTAGTGAATTTTTGCTATGATCATCATTATTGTAATTGGCATAACCGTATTTGTGCCCACACCAATTTACAATAGCGCCATGCACCGGCCCCATAAAAAAATGAATCGGAAGAAGAAAGAACATCCACCAGGCTGTTGCAAATTTGATGTAGAATAACGTATAAGCGATTGCAAACAAAATGCGGATCAACCACAGGTCAGTTATTTTGTCAACCAGTTTCCATTCCGGATAATTTCCTCTAAATGCTTTTTCAGGTTGTACATTATATTTGGCATAATTCAAATAGATGTCTTTTGTTTTCATGGTCATTTGCCAAACATCTTTAAAAAAATGAGGTGAGTGTGGATCCTTCTCCGTATCGCTGTAGGCGTGATGCATACGGTGCATGATGGCATAAGCACGGGGATTCAAAAAAGATGCTCCTTGCATAAGCACAGTAAACCCATAAAAGAAACGTTCCCATAATTTATTCATGGAAAACATTTTATGAGATGCGTAACGATGGAGGAAAAAAGTTTGGCAAAACAATGATAAAAACCAATGCGCCAGAAAAAAGAGTAATATGTACATAGCCAATTCTTAAACAAACACACACTGTTCCCCAACACCGGAACTGTTATATTCTTTATTAGGGCGCAAAGTTACAAATGTTTTAGATCGGTCGTTCGAATCGGTATAAATTAATTGTAGGCATTATTGAATTGTTATTTTCTTGCTAACAGTTGCTCCATTAGCAGCGGTTGCCTTTATGATATAAAGTCCTTTTGCCTGCTGACTTAGGTTCACTTCCGTAGTTTCCTGCACAAGCTTCAGTTCGTTTATCAATTCACCTGTAACAGTATATATTCCGATGCGTTGATATTCTTTGGTTTGAATGGTAAAGTTTCCTGCGCTTGGATTTGGATAAATCTGAAAGTCAGGTGTTTCCTTCGCTAAATCATTAATGCCTGTAACAGGGTTGTAAAGCGGCGTTTCCCAAACCCCTCTTCCATAATACGCTACACGTAAAACACTATTGGTGTACCCTCCATCGTGATACATCATGAAATCATTGACGTTACAAATAGTAGGTAGCCCTTGTGAATAATTCACCCAGGCACTCAACTTTTTATTTTTATAATAAAC
>DASRRA010000252.1:0-9912 GCA_035696085.1 Bacteroidia bacterium
TTTATAAACCTCTCTCCATCGGAAATTGGGATTATGGAAGTGTTTACATAGATAGACGTGAACTGATAAGCGAACAATTGATTCATGTTTTTCATCAGGTCAATACAGAGATTGGTCTTTTTAATTATGCCCGTTATGATATCAAATGCAATTCATTTGATGATTTGAGCGTCGGTGAGATGAAAATTTTGGAAATAAATGGTGTGAAAGGAGAGCCAATTCATATATATGATTCGCGGTTTACATTGCTGAAGGCATATAAAGAAATATTTAAACACTGGGAATTTATATTGCAAATAAGTAAACGCAATCTGAAAAAAGGTGTTCATAATAATGGCAATTTTAAAACTCTTTTACAGCACTACAGGATAAAGAAAGAATCTCTTAAATACAGACAACATGAATAAACTAAAGTTTGCAAAAGATGAAGGTTCCGAATTCTATAAAGAACTCAATGAAAGGATTGATAAATACTTTACAGAAAAAGGAATTCAAAAGACGGGAAACGGCACAATGATTTTTAAAATTGTGCTCTATTTTAGTCTGGATATATTATTTTATATGTTGATGATGAATAGTTCATCTGTTGTTGCGTTTTATGCATTCTATTTATTGATGGGGCTTAGTGTACTCTTAACAGCATTTAATATTTCACACGACGCTGCACATGGCGTATTGGTAAAGAGCAAATTTTGGAACAAGTTATTGTTTTCAATTAGTTTTAATCTTCAGGGAAACAATGCTTACGTTTGGGGGAAAAATCATAACGAGTCACATCATTTATACACCAATATTGAGGGAAGCGATATAGACGTTTTAAACAATCCACTGTTCCGCATGACGGATACCCAACCTTTAAAATGGTTTCACAAGTATCAGTTTATATATGCGCCTTTTTTATACTTGCTTTATTCAATCAATTGGTTCTTCTTCCGGGAAACACTTATGCTGATTAATTATTCCAGCAGAACCATCAAAATAGAAATCCCCAGAAATGAAGTTATAAAGCTAGTTATCTATAAATTTCTATATATTGGTTACATGATTATCCTTCCCGCATGTTTGTTGCCTTTTGGTTGGGGAGTAGTTTTATTAGCATTTGTATTGAATCACTTTATGGTTTCCTTGTTATTTGTCGGTGTGTTGGGCGTATCTCACCTGTCGGACTTTGTTGAACACCCTCACCCTGATCAGGACAATAAGTTGAATATGAGTTGGCCAAAATTACAAATGTGTACCTCTGTTGATTACAATGCAAGTAGCAAATTTTTTAACTGGACCTTAGGTGGTTTCAACGCACATGCGTTGCATCACTTATTACCCAACATTTGTCATATTCACTATCTTGAAATATTGCCGATTTTCAGAGAACTTTCTGAAAAGCATGGCTTGATGTATATGGAAATGCCTTATAGAAAATCATTGGCATCACATTTCCGGTTTTTGAAAGGGATGGGAGCACATGAAAAATTTAATCCAATTCCCTATGAGAGATAAACATCTGCATATTGCTAAAGATAGTGATTTGTTGAAATCAATTTACTGTCGGGTAGAAGAGGAGCTGATTATCGATAAGCAAAAGATAGGTTTTAAGATTTTAGGAAAATTTATTTTTTATTTTTTTCTGTCCCTGATTTGTTATATCGCACTTTACACGATAACTACCCCTGTTGTTTTTATTTTTTGCTTTATAGCATATGGCTTTATTTCGCTGTTGTTTGCATTTAACTTTTCCCATGATTTTTCTCACAACACGATATTCACCAGTAAAAAATTAAACAACAGTTGTTTTGTCATCATTTATACACTTGTTGGTGCGCATGCGGAAGCCTGGAAACAACGACACATACACTCCCATCACTTTGCACCCAATGTTGAAGATTATGATTCTGATTTAAAAATATCCAAACTTATCAGAGTGGTGCCTCAGAGTGAACATCGTTGGTATCATCGTTATCAACACCTATATGCGCCAATTGCTTACACTACCTATTCCTTGTTCTGGGTATTTGTAAAGGATGTTGTCATTCTTTTTTCGAAAGATGAGTACACGGCAAAAAAAGGAATGCTGTATCATATTTCTTTTTGGATACAAAAGCTAGCATACATTACTTTTATTCTTGTTTTGCCAATTCAATTTTCATATCAATCCTGGTATGTTGTATTGATTGGATTTTTAGTGATGCATTTAGCGCAGTCGCTTTTTCTCCTCTTTACATTTTTTATGACGCATCATGTGGAAGAAACGGCCTATTGGTCAACCGATGAAAATGGTCGCATCAACACGTCGTGGTTAATGAATCAGATTAAAAGCTCCAATGATATGCACCCATTTAGTAAAGTGGCAAATTTTATATTGGGTGGTTTTAATAATCACATCGCACATCATTTATTTCCTCATTATCATCACATACATTATCCAAAACTCAATAAGATTTTATACGGGGTTTTGACAGAAAACAATATTATACCGAATCAGACGAGTTATGTTGGAGGAATTATTTCTCATTTGAGATTATTAAAACGGATGAGTCGTGCTGCGTAAATACAGAAAAGGGTTGTAAGGATTGAATGCGTTTACAAAAACAAGAATGGGTTTTGATTGCTCTCACTATCAAAACCCGTTCTTGTTCTTGTGATCCCGAAGCGATTCGAACGCTTGACCTACTGCTTACAAGAAAGTAATTTTCAGTCGCTTTACTCCATATAACAACTTTTATTGTTTGTAATCATGATAATCAATGTTTATTTGCGTTGAAAAATAAACTGAAAGCGAGCGTTAACCTCAGACCAACTTATACAACTACATTTAAGGATTTAATACCTGGTGAGCTTCCAGATAAAGCGGAAGTGTTGAAAACGCAGAAACATTATAATCACTAAAAAGTCGTTGTGCTCTTTCCTGCCCGTATGTATTTGCCCACTCAAGAAAAAAACATTTAAGCAAGAAATGTAAGGGATAACCTATTTTTGTAAAAGTAAGAATGCTTCTTTTCATTAAAATAATGTTGAACTGTAAAATTATATACTTATTTTATTGTGGCACAGAATTACCATATTCAAAAATTGTGAAAACATTATTTGATATAGAACCTGAATTCCCTGCTGGATTTATTTATTCCCCTGCATTCCTAAATACTGCAGAAGAATCCGATCTGCATAAAGCAATCTTAAAGCTTGACCTTCAAACAGTTGTTTTCAGGGGGTTTGAGGCAAAACGCAAAGTGATGAGTTTCGGTTATGATTATCATTTCAACAATAGAAGCATTTCTCCAGGCATTCCCATACCCGAAGATTTTTATCCACTTATTCAGAAGACAGCAAACTATTTGAAAATACCTTCATATAAATTCGAAGAACTTTTGGTAACTGCGTATCCTCCTGGTTCTGTTATTAATTGGCATCGGGATGCACCACCTTTTGAATTAATTGCAGGCATCTCACTGCTTTCTGATTGCAACTTTAAATTACGACCCTATCAAAAAAATAAACAAGTGCGGGGATCAACTATTTCAATCCCGGTACAACGTTGTTCTTTATACGTCATGCAAGGAGAAGTAAGAGAAGAATGGGAACACAGCATTTCCGAAACAAAGACGTTACGATACTCCATTACCCTAAGAACACTGCGTCAGCAGTTCTAATCAACTAATTATTATATACGACCTAATCTCTATTAATACATAAATGCTGAAAATTAATTAAAATAAGTATGTATAATAAGGTCACCTTTTCCAATATGCATGCAGGAAGCCTTGTTCACTAAAATAGCGGATCGTGCTTGGGTATAAGTACAGTACCAGATTGGCTGATCTCATGTAAATGCATTTATGTGTTGTGCTGTGATAATGATGAAAATCATAGATTCCATTCCACCAGGTATTTCCCCAATCGTTATGAAGAAGTATCTTTTGAGGAATATTGGCAGCATTATTTTTTAAGCCTGGCAAATCAATCACATTCCTATAAATAAGAACAGGCACGTACTGTTTGGAAAATATCCATTTCGTTTTAAAACAAAATAGTTAATATGCGGACTTGTGTCTATTCGTTTCATAAACTATATAAAACTCTTATTGTGCTGGTGTAATACATTATATACCCAGTTAGGCCTGAGGAAGCTACAGGAACGTCGGATTATAGATGATAGGTCAGCGGTGGAACAGAAAATAAAAATAGTTAATCACTGCAGGAGAGTTCTTTCGTAGATTCTGTTTGTGGAAACCTTTAAATTTACGATGGCACCCGTTTTGGTTCCCGGATGCGAACCTAAATTAGACGATTTGACGAAAAAGCTCACAAAAATAAAAGGTGATTAATGAAAACAAGTTATTCAATTGCAATCGTTGATGATGACAGAGACAGTCACATCTTTTTAAAACTCAATATTCAGCGTTTAAATCCTGCTCACACATGTCTTTCCTATTATGATGCGAGATCGTTTGTACTTTACCTTTCTGAAAAGGGTGGTAGTCAACAACCTTTGCCGGATTTTATTATCTTAGATTTAAGCATGCCAGAGATGGATGGCTATGATGTGCTTAAGGTGATTAAGGGAAATTCTTTATTCAAAGATATCAAGGTGTTTGTACTGACTTCGGGTCAGTACGAATATGACCGGATTAAATCCATTGCATATGGATGCACAAACTATTATATGAAACCAATGAATTCGGAAGATTTCAATACGATTATCGAAGATATGTTTAAACAGGTGCAAAACCCGTCTCTGGAAACAACTGTTTTAAAGGAGGAAAATAAATACTAAACCAATGAAGAAAAAATGAAAGGTAGTTGAAACAACAAGGAATAAAAAGTGAGCCCTTAAGTCTCACCCTTTTTATGTCCTAATTATTTTTTTAATTATCTTTTATTTGGCTTTTTTTATTGCCAATTTCGGGAGAGCTTTTTTTATTCGCAATCGTAGGTTCAGGAAATTCACTCCATTGGGTTTCTCCTTTTTCAGGAACAGCTTTCTTAATTTCGGAACTTCGTTCTTTCGCCAGTTTTTTATTATGATCGGCAACAGTTTCTACTGTCCTTTTTGTTCCTTCGGGTTTACGATCAACAAGCCCATTAGTTTCCACAACATATTCTAAAGGGTTTTCGATCAATTGCCACTGTTCTTTTAACAGAGTGCTTTTGCCTTGATTCCATGGTCCTTCAGCCTTTGCGCCAGTTGACAGATTGAAATAGGTATTACTGTGTTTAGGATCACTCTGCAGGATACCGGGAGGGAAGTTGGGGTGAATTGTACCAAGTGCAGCTTCAAACATTTGAAAATGCGCACACTTCTCTGGTCATTAAAAAACGTAATGTCTCTTTTACATAGGCATCATCTGTGAATTGGATAAGTTGTCGAATTCTGGATTACATGCATCGTAAATTATTTCCCATATTTATAAAAGCCACTTTGTGAAAACCAATTTTTGTAAAAGCTTCTTCATAGCATTTTTCGATTTCATCCGGAACCGACGATGCAGTGGTGATAATTTCAATACGCCGTTTTTGTTTTTTCGGCAATACGGTTTTAAGCACTTCGAACCGTTCAAAATTCTTATTGATCTGTTCCATGTCGTTTCTTCCATCGTCCTTATCTTCTGCTCCTCCTATTAAAAAGAGCTTTCCCTTAGGTATTTTATTTGCCATACGTTAAGCTGGATAATTTGTTATAATTATTATACTGGATTATTGACTGCTGAATATCGGACCTGTTGGTGCAACAAACGAGTTTTATGCCAGTGGAACTCAAAAATATGTGTGTAATTCGATTTTCAGTCAAGGCTTTGAATTCCAAATTAATCAAAGCTTTTTAGACAGCCCTATGGAATAGAATAGACCACTTTAATATGGAATATATTCACCATCTGAGGTCAAATGTTATTTATCATCAACAATTTTTTGCAAATTATTCAAGTAACAACGGATGTTTCAGGCAGGTATAAAGCTTGTAAAGGAAATATAAATTTTAAAATACCATGGATACTATTCAAGAACTTCGAAAAAAATATGGAATGAATAAACATATCCCCTTCAAATATGAAAATGAGATACTCACTGCATTGAGCCACTACCCTGAATTGAAGGAGGTGGAGATTATATTTAAACTTACAGATCATGCATCTGTACCTTATGGTACCAAGCCCGCAATAAGTAGTTGCTTTAAATCTAAAAAGAAAAGGTCGTATGTAATCAATATTTTGGAAAAGGCAGAAGATCCGGAAAGAACGGCTTTATTCAAAAATTTATCAAGTCGCATGCGTATTGGTGTTATCGCTCACGAACTCATGCATGTTGAGCAATATCATTTTGGTCGCTTTTCTTTAATTAAGACACTCGGATTATTTGTGGTTCCTTCTTCCAGAAGAAGATTGGAGCGGGCAGCTGATAAAGGAGCTATTGATCACGGTTTTGGAGAAGAGTTATTAGAGCACGCACTTTACCTGCGTTCTATTCCAGGATATACTGAAAAACGGCCTGCAATAAAAGAGGATTATCTTCAGCCTGATGAAATTGAAAGTTGTTTACGATTGAAGAGGATGTCAGCTGTGTGAGTTACTCGCCCTTGCTAAAAATGTCACTATTAAAAGTACCTGAAGCAAAATAAAAAAACATAACCTGAATATAGATGGTAAAAAAGGAAGAAATAATGTTCAAAGGATTTGTGCATGTAGAAGGAGCGCGTGAAAACAATCTGAAAAATGTCAATGTTGATATCCCCAGAGACGCGTTGGTGGTATTCACTGGTGTTTCGGGCTCCGGTAAATCATCGCTTGCATTCGGAACGCTTTACGCAGAGGCACAACGTCGCTACTTAGAGTCAGTTTCACCATATGCAAGAAGGTTATTTAACCAAATGTCTATACCCGAAGTGGATGAAATCGAAGGATTGCCTCCGGCAGTTGCGCTTCAGCAGCAGAGAGGAACGGTGAGTACACGTTCATCTGTAGGAAGCATTACAACGCTATCTAATTTGTTACGCATGCTTTATTCCAGAGCGGGCGATTACCCGGCCGGCCAGTCAATCGTTTACGCGGAAGCATTTTCTACGAATACTCCGGAAGGCGCATGCACACAATGCCACGGACTTGGGCGTGTATATGAAGTAACTGAAAAATCGATGGTGCCGGATGATTTGCTTACCATACGCGAACGTGCCATTGCCGCCTGGCCCAGTGCCTGGCAAGGGCAGAATTTGCGTGAGATTTTAATGACGTTGGGATATGATGTAGATACACCCTGGCGTGAACTTCCAAAAAAAGACAGAGACTGGATTCTTTTTACAGAGGAGCAGCCTACTGTTCCTGTTTATTCAGGCTTTACTGCAGCTGAAGTAAAGAAAGCTTTGAAAAATAAGATTGAGCCAAGTTACATGGGCACCTTTACGAGCGCAAAAAAATATGTATTGCAAACGTTTTCAAACACCCAAAGCCAATTGATGAAAAAAAGGGTGTCGCAATATATGTTGAGCAGCGAATGCCCGCTATGTCATGGAAAGCGGCTTCGGAAGGAATCACTATCAATTAAATTTTCAGGACTGGATATTACGGAGATGTCCAGGACATCACTCAATAAATTAAATGACCTCTTTGCACCATATGCAAATGGTAAGGCGACTTTAAAAAAGATGGACAAAGAGCATCCGGAAAAAATGATCGTTGCACAACGGATAGCGGAGGACCTTGTTGCAAGAATAAGCGTAATGCTGGATCTTGGTTTGGGATACCTAACACTGGAGCGGAACACAAGCACTCTTTCGCCTGGCGAATTGCAGCGCTTACGCCTCGCCACGCAGGTTCGCTCTAACTTATTCGGCGTGGTATACGTGTTGGATGAGCCATCAGCCGGTTTGCACCCCGCTGATACAAGTGCTTTGCTTAAAGCACTGGACAAGTTGAAAGCGTCAGGAAATTCATTATTCGTGGTAGAACATGAAATTGATGTGATACGACATGCGGACTGGATCATTGATGTTGGACCTGCTGCCGGTGAACAAGGCGGCAGGATACTTTATAGCGGTCCTCTTGAAGGTCTCAGAAAAGTGAATGATTCTGTGACAAAAAATTATATTTACAATAATGCATTTACGAGGCAACACACCGTTCGTAAACCAATGGGCTGGTTGCGATTAGAAAATGTAACGCGCAATAACCTCGATCAACTTTCTATTGCTTTCCCTTTGGGTGTATTTGCAAGCGTAACAGGTGTATCAGGTTCCGGGAAGAGCAGTCTTGTCAGCCAGGTATTGATTGAATTACTTGCAGAGCAGCTGGGACAAAAGGTGGAGGCGAATACAGCTGATGAGCCGGACTTTTTAGAAGAAGAGAAGCGGACGTTGGAGGGAAAGATAACTGAAGGAATGGATCAGATAAAAAGAATGGTGACTGTTGATCAGAAACCTATTGGTCGAACTCCAAGATCAAATCTGGCGACGTATACCGGATTATTCGATCATGTACGAAAACTATTTGCTTCAACAAAGGCGGCCAAAGCAAGACGTTACGATGCAGGACAATTTTCATTTAATGTTGCAAAGGGACGTTGTCCGCATTGTGAAGGGGAAGGCTTTGTGATGGTCGAGCTCTTGTTTCTACCGAGTGTATATACACCTTGTCCTACCTGCAAGGGTACACGGTATAACGAAAAAACATTGGAAATTAAATACAATGAAAAAAATATTGCAGAGGTATTGAACATGACTGTAAACGATGCCTATGAATTTTTTAGTGACGACTCTGTATTAGAACGCGCATTGGATGTACTGAAACAAGTTGGGCTAGGCTATTTACGTCTGGGGCAACCTGCAACAGAGTTATCGGGTGGTGAGGCGCAACGTATTAAACTGGCGACTGAATTACAACGAATTCAGCATGGGAATACCATTTACATATTGGATGAACCTACAACAGGCTTGCATCCATTTGATGTTGAGAAGCTGTTGACTCAATTAAATGTATTGGTTGATGCAGGAAATTCGGTAATTGTAGTGGAGCACGATATGCATGTGGTTGCTTCGAGTGACTGGGTAATTGATATGGGACCCGGCGCAGGAAATGAGGGAGGAAAAATTGTGATAGAAGGTACTCCTGAAATGGTCTCAAAAAGTAAAAGCAGCAAAACGGCTGCTTATCTGTTCAGTTATTTAAATACTTGATGCAATAATGGGGAAATTAAACTCTAACTAAAAGACATCTTAGTTTGAGAAGTTCCAGGAAGCCTTATGAATATTGATTTTTAAAGTATGGCATAGATGTTTATTAGATAAACTGAACTATTAACTAACCAAATCTTAAACATATGTTACGCTACGCTCTAATATTTTTTATCGTTGCAATAGTTGCGGCGGTATTCGGATTTACTGGAATTGCTGCAGGTGCAGCATCCATTGCTAAAATCCTGTTTTTTATTTTTATAGTATTGTTCCTTATTGCACTTGTTGCAGGATCTTCATTGATTAAAAAGCGATAACCAAATTCTGAAGATTTAAGAAACATCATTTTTATTTTTGACAATAAGGACAACACAAGTAATGTGTTGTTCTTATTTTACGTTATAAATGATTTTGCTTGAATAAATGATTTTTACTAATAGCAATTAATATGGCAACAACTACCAAAAAGGCGGTTAGGAAAAAAAACAGCGCTTCGATTAAAAGCTCTTTGGTCATAAAAAATAAGTCCGCTATCCAATCTAATTCATCTAAGAGCGATGTTGCGTCTATCCTGGAAACGGCTCCCAAAACTAAGTTTCCGAAGGATCTTACTCCGATGTTAGCGACCTTGGTGGACAAGCCGTTTGATCAGTCTGGGTGGATATACGAGGTAAAATGGGACGGATACCGGGCGCTCGGATTTATCAATAAGGGAAAAGTTGAGCTAAAATCAAGAAATAACAAATCCTTCAATGATAAGT
>DASRRA010000253.1:0-1898 GCA_035696085.1 Bacteroidia bacterium
GTATACTCAGGGGAACAGAAGGGGCATCACAGGCAGATTATCATGAGCTTCGTTATGCGATCACAGATAAAACAGGTGAAGAAAGAATGATTACATGGGGTGATGCTACTTTGAAATATTATTTCAGGTTTGAAGGACAGAGCCATCATGCAGGAGAATATCAAAACTATCTCGAATATTTTGTTGATTCAATTGAACAAAACTTTACTGCATTTCCTGATATAAAAGAAGGAATCGGAACAATTGCATTATTACAGGCGATGGATAAAAGTTTACAAACGGATACGCCAGTTAAGATTAGAGCAATACTCAACGAGTATGATTTGGATTTATAATTAAAAGCAATTTAATATTCCCCGCCACTGGCGGGGATAGGGGCATGAATAAGATTTACGATAAACTTACATCTCTTGATTTCGCTATCGTGGCGATCTATCTTATCGCCTTGTTGGCGATAGGATACATTGCAAGTTTTAGAAACAAAAAGAAGAACGAAACATTATTTCTCGCGAGTCATTCGCTCAACTGGTACAATATCGGTTTTAATATGTGGGGAACCAATGTAGGTCCTTCATCATTGCTGGCATTCGCAAGCATTGGGTTTTCCGCAGGTATTGTGGGAGGAAATTTTGAATGGTATGCATTTGTGTTTTTATTATTGCTCGCAATGGTCTTTGCACCACGATACATTGCGAGTAAAGTAACCACGATGCCCGAGTTCATGGGCAAGCGCTATGGAAAAAGTACACAGGATATTTTAGCTGGCTATGCGCTTATCAAAATTTTGATCAGTTGGTTGAGTTTGGGTTTATTCAGCGGAGGAATTTTGGTAAGACAGATCTTAGGAATACCAATGTGGCAATCGACAATTGTACTGGTAGCTTTTTCGGGTTTGTTTACTTATATGGGCGGCTTAAAAGCAATTGCGAAGGTTAACGTGTTTCAAATGATCTTATTAATTATCGTTTCATTGGTGCTTACGTATATAGGCTTGCAAAAAGTTGGAGGTTTTGCTGCATTAGCTGAAAAGACTCCCGGTCATTTCTGGAATTTGATACATCCTGCATCCGATCCCGGCTATCCATGGCATGCATTATTGCTAGGTTATCCTGTATCAGCTGTTGCATTTTTTTGCACTGATCAAAGTATGGTGCAAAGTGTATTGGGTGCAAAAAATTTAAAACAGGGGCAACTGGGTGTAAATTTTATTGGTTGGCTGAAAGTATTGGCATTACCCATGTTTATTCTTCCCGGCATTTTGTGTTTTGCTTTATTTCCTGATCTGCCAGATGATAAATTGGCATACATGACAATGGTAACAAATTTATTTCCGACAGGTCTAAATGGTCTGGTCATTTGTGTATTGATCGCCGTATTGGTTGCTACGATCGGTTCATCTTTAAATGCGTTGAGTACGGTGTTCACAAAAGATATTTATGTCAATAATATCAACCCCGGTGCTTCTGTCAAACAACAAATAAATGTAGGACGATATACAGTTATTGCAGGTTGCGTGTTAGCCGTACTTATGGCAATCGCATTTGATAATATCAAGGGTAAAAACCTGTTTGATATTTTTCAGTCTATTTTAGGTTATTTGGCTCCTCCGTTGGCAGTTACTTTTTTATTGAGTGTATTCTGGAAACGAACTACTAAACTCGCAGTGAATTTAATTTTATCTGTTGGCTCTGCATTCAGCTTATTGGTAGGAATGCTCAACTTATGGATCTTACCACCCGATGTTAAAGCCAGCGAGAATACCTGGTGGCCACATTATTTCCTGATCTCGTTTTTCATATTTGCAATTTTGTTTTTAGCAGCAATTATAATTTCCCTGTTAGATAAAAACAAAGTAACGGCTGCAATTGAAACATCGCCATTACCGAAAACTGATAAGC
>DASRRA010000254.1:0-3674 GCA_035696085.1 Bacteroidia bacterium
CCGTATGATGAGCGGGAATTCAAACCTACATGAGCAACTGGAAGCAGAACTGTCTGCTTTTGTTCAAAAGAAAGACACTATCCTTTGTAATTTTGGTTACCAGGCAATGGTTTCAGCAATTGATTGTTTAGTTGATCGCCACGACGTGATCGTATACGATGCTGAAAGTCATGCCTGCATCCTGGACGGTGTCCGTTTACACATGGGAAAACGCTATGTGTTTAAACACAACGATGTAGAAGATTGTGAGAAACAATTGCAAAGAGCAACAAAACTAGCAGAAGAACAAAACGGATCCATCCTGGTTATTACAGAAGGTGTATTCGGAATGAGCGGACGCCAGGGTAAATTGAAAGAAATTGTAGCATTAAAAAAGAAATATAAGTTCCGTTTGTTTGTGGATGATGCGCATGGAATTGGTACCATGGGTGCAACCGGCGGTGGAACAGGGCAGGAGCAAGGTTGCCAGGATGGAATCGATATTTACTTCGGAACATTTGCAAAATCATTTGCTTTGATTGGTGGCTTTATTTCCAGCGAAGAACAAGTAGTGGAATACTTACGCTATAACATGCGTTCGCAAATATTTGCAAAATCACTTCCATTGGCATTGGTAACAGGCGCCTTGAAACGTCTTGAATTAATGCGTAAACACCCGGAGTATAAAAATAATTTGTGGAAAATCACCAATGCTTTACAAGACGGACTTAAAAAAGCTGGTTTTGAAATTGGTAAAACCAATTCACCGGTAACACCTGTTTACCTAAACGGATCTATTCCTGAATCGACTAACCTGATCCTGGATTTAAGAGAAAATTTCGGTATTTTCTGCTCCATGGTGGTTTACCCGGTTGTTCCAAAAGGCATTATTATTCTACGTTTGATTCCAACAGCGGTGCATACTATGGATGATGTAAATTACACCATTGATGCATTTTCTAAGATTGTGGGCAAGTTAAAGTCTGGTAAATATATGTCAGATAAGATTGCTACGCATTCGTAAACACTTCACTAAAACATCAGAGCGAGTGCCAGTGCCAGTTTGAGAATTGAGTAAAAATATAAAACCCCGTTATGTCGTAACATAACGGGGTTTTATATGCAAGGAAAAGTATATTAGGCCTTTTTTACATTAACTGCATTTAAACCTTTTTTTCCTTCAGCAACATCAAATGTTACTGTGTCATTTTCTTTGATTTTGTCTGATAATCCTGTTGCATGAACGAAGATTTCTTGACCTGAATCATCTTTAATAAAACCGAATCCTTTTGCTTCATTAAAAAATTTTACTGTACCTGTTTTCATTTCGAATGTCATTTGATTTTTAGTTTAGTTGTGACAAATATAAAATGGAATTTCGAAAATTCCAAATTTTAATTTGAGTAGGTCGATTTTTTTTAGGTGACTGTCGTATATATTGACTTGTTTACCGAAGATAATTGAGTTATGCACGGTTTCCAAAAATGAGACTTCCGACCCTTATAAGGGTACTTCCGTTACGAATGGCAATTTCATAGTCGGAGCTCATTCCCATACTTAAAACCTCAAATTTCAGGTTGTTGGTTGCAGTAGTCTTGTGTTGGTGGAAAAAGTCAGCTAAGGATTTGAATTCAGCTGCTATTTGTGCAGTATTGCTTGTATTGCTCGCCATTCCCATCAATCCACGAATACGTATATTTTTCAGTTCATTGATGCTTCCGGAAGCAAGTAACTGCTCTACCTCCGACATATCAAGGCCAAATTTGGTTTCTTCTTTTGCAATATACACCTGCAATAAACAATCAATCACGCGATTGTTTTTCTGCGCTTGCTTATTTATCTCCTGCAATAGTTTTAGACTGTCAACTGAGTGGATCAGATGTACAAATGGTGCAATAAATTTTACTTTGTTTGTTTGTAAATGCCCGATCAGGTGCCACTGGATGTCTTTTGGCAAGGCTTCATATTTTTCTACCATTTCCTGCACTTTGTTTTCTCCAAACACGTTGTGTCCGGCCTGATACAGTTCTTCCAGCTTTTGAACAGGATGTGTTTTCGTAACAGCTACCAGTGTTACGGTGGAAGGAAGAGTAGACGTAATTTTTAGCAGATTATCTTTTATGGCCATAACGAAGGCGATAAGTAATTTATCATCCTTAAGGATGGGTATCTGTCAAACTGTAAATAACCAATCCACTTCTCATTTTCGGTTCCACCCAGGTTGTTTTTGGAGGCATAATATTGTTGGTGTCCGCAATGTGTTTTAATTGTTCCATTTCAACCGGATAAAGGCCGAATGCAACTTTAAAATCCCAATGATCCACCTGATTTTTTAGCTCTTTCATTCCTTTGATACCTGAAACAAATCCGATACGTTTGTCGGTTTTCAAATCATGGATATTCAAGATAGGAGAAAGAATATGCTCTGAAAGGATAGATGCATCAAGGCTTCCAACGGGTTCTTCATTGTGTATCAATTCTTTTTTAGGATCCAGTGAATACCAGTTACCTTCAATGTACATGCTAAAGTTATGCTTTTGTACAGGTTTGTAAATGTCTTGTCCTTTTGGTGTAACAGTAAAACTGGTTTGTAGTTTTTCGATAAACGACTGTGTATTCAAGCCATTCAAGTCTTTTACAACACGATTAAAATCAAATATTTTCAATTGTGTTTCCGGAAAAAATACGCCCAGGTAATAATTAAATGCTTCTTTTCCGGAGAAATTTCCTTTCTGGCTTCTGCGCAATTTCCCAAGCAGTGCGGAGGAAGCGGAGCGATGATGTCCATCCGCTATGTATACATGTGGAATTGTTTTGAATCGCTCTTGTATTTCATTTACAAGACTCGGATCATTGATCACCCACAATTTATGTCTTACTTTATCAGTGGTTGTGAAATCATAATCAGGATTTTCCTGGATGGCGTTGGACGTAATCTCATCAATTTTAGTATCGTTGGCATAACTGAATAAAACAGGCTCCGCATTGAAATCGCAAACCTCCAGGTAATGCATTAACTTTTCTTCACGGTCAGTAATGGTTTGCTCGTGAATTTTTATTTTTCCATTGATGTAATCATCAATGCTGGTACAGGCAATGATCCCGGTATAAACAAATTCGTCTTTTTCCTGCTGATAAACATAATAAGCAGGAGCCTCATCCTGCACCAAAATATGTTCATCTATATATTTCTGATACTTGGCTTTTACCTTTTTTAAACGCTCCGGTGAACCCGGTTTTGTTTTCTTTCCTTCGCTAAAATCAGGACTGATCACATGCAGAAAAGAGTAGGGGTTGCTGGCCAGCTTTGAATGCAGCTCATGTGCATCATACCCGTCAACAGAGCGGGACGCAACTAAATGAACTTTATCTTTTGCCGGACGGATTCCCTTAAACGGAAGAATGTTAGCCATGATTTCTTAAGATAACTTTGAAATAATTAATTCTGCTAGTTCAATACCAATTCTTTCTTGTGCTTCTTCCGTTGCAGCACCAATATGAGGAGTAAGAGAAATTTTAGGATGAGTTAAAATAGTATTGTTTGGTGTTGGTTCATTTTCAAAAACATCCAATGAAACATGTCCGAGTTTTCCTGAATTCAATCCTTCGATTAAGTCATTTTCATCGATAACACCGCCACGTGCAGCATTTACAAGAATAACCCCGTTCTTCATCAGTTCCATTTCTTTTTTCGT
>DASRRA010000255.1:0-4469 GCA_035696085.1 Bacteroidia bacterium
ATTTGTAGCATTTGATCGGTAATATTTCTTCCGGCTTGGTGTTGGATTCTTAAAGTCGCTACTAAATCCTTTAATTGATTTGCTTTTTCAAAGCGGGGAAATAAATAATCTTCTTCTTGTTTTTCATGATAATCTTCTACAAAGGTTCTGATTATTATGGCTGCTTGGTGAATTAGCCCGACATTACAATTCTTTTTTTCAGAAAGCTCGATTTTACAATGGTCGTAAATAAGGAGGATCCGGTTTAGTAAACCATGTTCCTGCATGAGATCTTCCGGTGGGCTCACTTCTTTTTCACCTTCTTCTTTACAACCGGGCAATAAAAAACTACTACCGATAACGGTTGAAGTTATTAAGCCAATACCTCGTGCAATAAAGGCTCTACGGTTGTTATTGGCTTGGGGCGTTTTTAAGTCATTTTCCATTTGGAGGGATTATTTTAAATTAAGAAAAGAAAATACCCAACTACTGCGCCACCTAAAATAACCCAGGCGCTGTTCAATTTTTTAAAACGCAAGGAAACGACAAGACTTAAAACGCCTATCATTATGGTTCTCCAATCCTGAATGCTGGCTTTACCCAATTCCACACAAATGGAAAAAATCAAAGCTACAGAGATGACATTGACCGTATCGAGAAAGACTGACATCACTTTTGATTTTCGCAATGCCGGGATCAATGGGTTAAGCAGTAGAACAAAGATAAAAGATGGGAGAAAAATTCCAATTGTGGCAGCTATGGCTCCAGGCAATCCTCCTATTTGCCAGCCAATAAAGGTAGCTGATGAAAAAACGGGGCCGGGTGTAAATTGCCCTACTGCTATGGCATCCAACAATACCTGTTTGTTTAGTAAGCCCGTTTTCACGAGCTCTTCATCCAGGAATACAAAAAGTACGTAGCCACTACCGTAAAGAATGGAACCTATCTTCAAAAATGTCCCAAACAGTTTTAAGTCCTCAGCTGTGAAATGTAAATTAGACAATACACTCACCGGCATAAGGCTCCTGGAAAGTTTATCTCCACTCCTTAGCAGATACAGGATAACACCCAATAACCCTCCTCCAAAAAGAATAAGAATTTCATTTACACCATATAACGCTAAAGCTGCTGCACCAATACCGATAGTACCCAGCTCAACCGATTTAACGGCTTTCTTCCCCAATGTGAACATTAATGAAACAATAACCGCTATAATTGCCGGCTTGATACCATATATAAATGGTTCAACTTGTGGCAGTTTTCCATAAACCTTGTACAACCAGGCAAAAACTCCGGTAATAATCACTGCCGGTACAATAAAACAAATACCTGCCACTATCAAACCCAGCTTTCCAGCACGTTCGTGCCCACAGTGCATGGTCATCTCAGTGGAATTAGGGCCGGGTATTAGGTTGGTGGCGCCTACCAGATCAAGAAAATGTGCCTGTGAAAACCAATTTCGCTTGCGAACTACTTCTTCTTCCATCATAGCAATGTGTACAGCGGGGCCACCGAAACCGATGAGTCCTAGCTTTAAGAATAGCCAGGCCACTTCCTTTATATTTTTATTTGGCTTCACGCTACAATTTTAGCCAAAAATACTTACATTTGCGCTCCATTATCCGGAGAGGTGTCAGAGTGGTCGAATGAGCAAGCCTGGAAAGTTTGTATACTCGCAAGGGTATCGCGGGTTCGAATCCCGCCCTCTCCGCCTTCACCCGCCTTAGCTTTAGCGAAGGCCGGTTTCGCCCTTAGGCAGTTAGTGCTCTAAGTGGCTTTATCACCAGAACGGCTTCGGCGGACGCAGTCCGCTGGAGCTTTTTCAAACCTTCATTGCATATTTCAAATTGGCCTTAGCAACGTTTTACTTTGTAAAAAAAGTAAAGTATGTACACAGTTTACATTCTCAAATGTTCCGATAATACCTATTATGTTGGATGCACCAATGATTTCGATGATCGCCTTTCCCGTCATCACAAAGGTCAGGTTAGTTACACTTCCAAACGATTACCCATTCAACTTGTTCATCAATCTATCTTTATGAATAAATACAAAGCGTATGAATTTGAGATTTACTTAAAGTCGGCCTCGGGAAGAGCGTTTGCAAATAAGCGATTATATAGTTTTTGATTGACTCATGACGAACGATTTAAATGATCCCAGAAATTTTCCATGGTGTTGTTGATGTATGAATTCAAGAGAATTCTAAAATCATTACTTATGCTAAGTCCAAGTAACGCTTTTGATAAATCCGGTCTAATTGCCCAAATCCAATATAGAACCACTAGTCTGAGAGGTGGTTCGTTATCCGGTATGAATTCTATAAAAGCCCTCCGTTACGTCAATCGGTTTTACAACGAGACAATCAACTGCTGAAAGCCTTTCATCAAAATTGGAAAAATCTACTATGTCAGCCAACTGATCTAGTGGGATAGGATTTTTAATAATGAAGACAATTCTTTTCCATAGTAATGATATGCATTACAAATGTAAGAATTTGCCAATGCAATATTTAGTATATTTGAATAAACACGGGCTCTTAAAACATTCGCATTATAGATAGCAATTATGGAAGCAATAATATTTATTGGGATTCAGGCAACCGGCAAATCGACTTTTTATACCCAAAAATTTTTCAAAACGCATGTGAGGATTTCAATGGATCTGTTAAACACCAGAAATAAGGAAAAAAGATTTTTGGAAACTTGTCATTCCGTTCAACAAAGATATGTAATCGATAATACTAATCCTTCAATTGAGGAGCGATCCGGATATATCAAAAATGCTAAACTAAACAAGTTTAAAATTATTGGCTACTATTTCCAATCGAAATTGAATGAAGCCATTACTCGGAATTCTAATCGAACCGGTAAAGAAAATATTTCTGAAATTGGAATTAAAGGAACATTTAATAGATTAGAACTTCCTTCTTACGGTGAAGGCTTTGATGAATTGTATTATGTTGAATTAACAAATAATGGTTTTATAGTAAAAAGTTGGCAAAATGAAATTTGATGATTTAGACAAAAAATTACGGGTATATGAAACAGCACATGATGTGTTTGTGCTTCCGGGCATGTATATGATTGCCAGAATAGATGGGAGAGGCTTTACAAAATTAACAAAGGAGCTGCATAAATTTAAAGCGCCGTTTGATGATCGATTCCGAGATTATATGGTAGAAACTACAACTCACCTAATGAACTGCGGTTTTAAAGTGATATATGCTTATACGGAAAGTGATGAAATATCTCTTCTTTTCGATATAAATGAAAACACATTTGCAAGAAAACATAGAAAATACAATTCGATACTTGCCGGAGAAGCCAGTGCAAAATTTACATCGCTGCTTGGAGCCCTAGCCGTGTTTGATTGCCGTATTTGTGCTCTACCTACAAAAGAATTGGTGATCGATTACTTTCGCTGGAGAAATGAAGATGCGCACCGCAACGCACTAAATGCATATTGTTATTGGAAGTTAAGGGAAAACAATCATTCAAGGGCAGAAGCAACCAAAAAGATCGAAAAAATATCTACATCTGAAAAAAATGAACTTCTTTATCAATATGGAATCAATTTTAATAATCTTCCTAAATGGCAAAAAAGGGGTATCGGTATTTATTTCGAGAAAATTGAGAAGAAAGGTTTAAATCCAAAAACTAAAAAAGAAGTTATTGTTAAACGGAATAACCTTAAAGTTAATTATGATTTGCCGATGAAGAAGGAGTATGAAAATCTAATTTTAGGTTTCCTAAATCAATAGAAAATGCTTAAAATACTTATTTTCATAACTAGATGTTACCAAAACATTTCGCCAAAGAGTATAAGGAGTCTATGCAGGTACACCCCTACTTGTTCAGAATATATGATTTTATCATTAAAGAAATATGGAGTTCGGAAAGGAGTTCGAAAAGGAATGATTAGATTTAAAAATTGTAAATACCCAAATGGAGGAATTGATTATCCGTAACTATAATTAAACTTAATATTTATGAAAGAGTATCAATATAAGTGCGTCCCAGTTCCCTCAATAATAGAAACTGGAGAAAAAGGAAAAGCGTTCCATTCGGATGCTGTCAAAGAGTATGAAAAAATCATAAATGAAGGAGCTAAAGGTGGATGGGAATTAGTCAATATAGATAACGTTTCTTCAAAACAAAAACCTGGATGCTGGGATGGACTTTTTGGTGGTAAATCTGAAGTCCTTACAATCAAAATGCTTGTATATCGCAAAGAAGTTATTTCCTGAAGAATTTTTGCATCCACAACTAAACAATATTTTTTAATGACTATTTAGTTAAATCTGATTCCATATAAAGAAGGAAGCTCTTAATCGTTATTATATCTTTCAAATCTAACTCTCTCACGTCCTTAAAATTATTAATATTGATAGGCTCCAGGTTCGAAATTTGTAACCCCCTCTCCGCCTTCGCCGGCCGTAGCTTTAGCGAAGGCCGGTTTCGCCATTAGGCAGTTAGTGCTCTAAGTGG
>DASRRA010000256.1:0-2798 GCA_035696085.1 Bacteroidia bacterium
TTTACCGGAAATCGCATTTACCATAAAAAATGATGGAGAAATTGAATATGCCAACAGGCGTTGGTATGACTATTCTCCTTCCCTGCAAACTTTTCCTGAAATTTTGTCAAATAATGACCTTGACTCTGTGCATTGGAAAGAGATTTTAAAAACGGGTGAAGAATTTACGTCTGAGGTGAGAATTAAAAACATACCCAGTCAAGAGTATCGTTACTTTTTATTAAAAATTATTCCGGTAAAACAAGGTAATACAATCCTGAAATTCATCGGAACGTTCTCCGATATCCACCAGCAGAAGCTTACGAATGAGGTACTCGAACAAAAAGTAAAAGAACGTACCAGCGAGCTCTCTACAAAAAACCAGGAGCTGGAAACTACAAACCACGAATTGCAACAATTTGCCTGGGTAGTATCACATGATTTAAAAGAGCCACTACGTAAAATACAAGCGTTTTGTGGAATCATTCGTGATAAATTTTTGAAAGGAAATGAAGAAGCGGAATCCTACCTGGAACGAGCCATCTCATCTTCCAATCGCATGTCTACGCTCATTAATGATTTGTTGGATTTCTCCAGACTATCCGTTTCAACACTTTTTAAACCAACCGTTTTGAATACCACAGTTGATGAACTCCTTCATGATTTCGATACCATCATTCAGGAGAAACATGCCATTGTTAAGCGAGATGACTTACCTGTATTAGAAGCCGTACCCACGCAAATGCGTCAGATTTTCCAAAATCTGATAAGCAATGCATTAAAGTTTTCAAAAAAAGATATTCCACCTGTTATCACCATAAAATCAGAATTGGTTCAGAAAAAAGCAATCAATAGTCCGGCTTCTCCAACCGGGAAATACTGCAAAATAACAGTTTCTGATAATGGGATTGGATTTGACGAAAAATACCTTGATCGCATTTTTGTTATTTTTCAACGATTAAACAATCGCACAACCTACGAAGGAACTGGTATAGGATTGGCGATTGCAAAAAAAATAGTGGATAAACACAATGGTCTGATTACCGCTACCAGTAAAGAAAATGAAGGAACCAGTTTTATTATGGTATTACCAATTGAGCAGAATAACAATTAAAGTAATTTATTGCCTTTATGAAAGATACAAGTTCTTATATTATCCGACAGTTGAAAACAGTGTTTTCAATTTCTATATTTCTTCTTTTAATCAGTTTGTACGCTTCTTTTACAAGTATTAAGAAGTTGATCGATAATTCCAAAATGGTAAATCACACCAATGAGGTATTACTGGAAGCAGAAAACCTGATATCCTACATGAAAGATGCAGAAACGGGGCACCGTGGTTTTTTAGCATCAGGAGGTGATGAATCGTTTCTTGATCCATATAATTCATCCCGTCCAAATGTGGCTAAAACTATCACCAATTTGGAACTGCTGACAATAGACAATCCGGTACAAAGAGAGAATCTGGAGCAAGCTAAAAAATTCATTGAAGAAAAGTATCTTCAAATGGAACGTACGATTAAGCTGACCCGAGAAAATAAATTTGATGCAGCTTATCAACGTGAGAAATTAGGGGGTATGGCTCAAGGCAAAAAAGTAATGGATAATCTGAGAGCCGCTGTAAATAAAATTAAAATCGAAGAAAGTAAATTGCTTGAGATTAGAACAGCCGAACAGTCCAGGTATATCTCCTATACACCTACTCTTGTTTCCGTTGCCGCGATCATATCTATCCTTATAACGATCTTTTCTTATATTAAGATTAAGCAGGATATGGATATACGTATTGCCAAACAAAAGGAGGACGAGGAAAAATATAAAGAAACATCAGAACGAATATCCATTCAGGAAGCCATCGCAAAAAAAATTGCAGATGGAGATTACTCGGTTAGAAGTACCGATACACGACAAGATGATTTGGGACGCATTTCTGTTGCCATGAACGAGGTGAGCTCTTCGCTCGAAAAAAGTTTTAATCATTTAAAGAATACAAATTGGTTACAGGAGGGATCTGTAAAATTAGCAACCGCCATGAGAGGTGAGCGCAACCTGCATCGTTTAACCCGTAATATCATCAATACACTTGCCGAGTATCTCGATGCCCCAATTGGAACTATTTACATGGTTAATAAAGCTCAACTGACATTAGCGGCTTCCTATGCAGCATCAGGTGCTCCTAAAAACGTGAAACTAGGAGAAGGACTGCTTGGTCAGGTGACAGCGAATAAAAGCATACTGATTCTGAATGATGTCCCAGCAAATTATATTAAGATTCAATCGTCTATTGGAAATGTAATCCCGAAAACATTGGTTATTGTACCTATTTTTTATGGAGATGAAATTATTGCTGTTACCGAATTGGGATTATTAAGAACGCTGGCCGATATCGAACTGGAATTTTTGAAAAAAAACACCGAAGGGATTGCGATTGGCTTAAATGCGGCTTTGGATTACGAACGCCTGCAACATTTATTAGAAGAAACACAAGCACAATCGGAAGAGCTTCAAACACAACACAGCGAGCTGGAAAATTTAAACACGGAACTGGAAACGCAAGCACAAAAACTACAAGCATCAGAAGAAGAGTTAAGAGTTCAGCAGGAAGAATTAAGCCAGACCAATCAGGAGTTGGAAGAACGCAGCGCGCTACTCGAAGAAAAAAATCTGGATATTCAAAAGAAGGCGGAAGAATTAGAGGTAGCTACCCGTTACAAATCGGAGTTTCTTGCTAACATGTCCCATGAATTAAGAACACCGTTAAATTCCATTTTATTATTAAGCCGTTTGTTAAGCGAGAATAATGATAAAAACCTGAATAC
>DASRRA010000257.1:0-11507 GCA_035696085.1 Bacteroidia bacterium
GAAAAATCAAAGCCTCTAAATTTTCAGGCTCCATATCCAGGTACCGGCTTAAATCTTTTTCAGCTCCTTTATAATCACCTCCATTGTATTTCGTTTTGCCTCTCCAGAGGTAACCTTCATTATCATCGGGTGCCAATTGCACATATTTATCAAAATCAACCAATGCTAATACATAATCTTTGTCTTTGTCGTGATGATTAATGCCGCGTTTTAGATAAGGCTCCTTATAATTAGGGTTTACTTCAATGGCTGCAGCATATTCTGCCATGGCACCTTTGATGTCTTTCCCTTTTTCTTTTAACGCGCCCAATTCATAGTGAGCTGCGTAATCATCATAATTTTTTTCCAATGCTTTACTAAAATCCGAAACAGCAGCATCAAATTTACCTAATGCTTCCTGTGCAATTCCCCGTTCACGAAAGGCCTCTGATTTTGTAGGATCTGCTTCCAGTGCTTTATCAAAACTTGCAACTGCTTCTTTGTAATCCTTTGTTTTTATTTGAACTCTGCCTAATCCGTACCATACCGCATATGAATTGGGCGCAGCTTTCGAGAGCAGCTTAAACTGTTTCAGCGCATCATTGTACAGTTTATTAGCTCCTTTTACATCATGGTTTTTCATATGCACAGCTGCTGAATCACATTTTGCAAATGCCAGAACAGTCGCTTTCACATTGGCGTCTGTTGTGTCAGGAGCTTGAGCATGCATAGCGCTTGTATTGTACAAAAGAAAAATAGAAATGAAAATAAAGATGAATCTATTCATAAGCGTATATTTTTAAATGGCTCATCAACACAGTGTGTTGCAGGATTGTCTACACAGTTCCGACTCTTTTTAGGAAATAATGTCTACAATAAAAAAATAATTTTTTATCAGCACTTTTTCCATAATGCATGAAATGTTCTGTTTTTATTGGGTTTCAAAGCATATTGGAATTTATTTTTTTTAAATGGATTAGTATTCGTTTATACAAGATAAGAATTATTAACTAAAAAAATAAAACAATGAAAAGAAGAAATTTATTAGTTGCAGTTTTAGCCTTAGGTCTAACAACAACTATGGTATCCTGTAAAAAAGATTATACATGTAAATGTACAAAAACCTACACTAAAAACGGTGGATCAGTAACAGTTGATGATAATATCTACACATATAAAGATTCACGCGTGAAAGCTGAAAAACGTTGCAACGACAATGAAGGTCAAGGTAACGACTTGGGAGGCGACTTTACAAGAGATTGCGACATCCAGTAAGCCTTCGCTGAAGCTACGGCTTACGCAGTAAAGGTGCTCTGAAGCTATATCTTATGTAGCAACATTGATCTGAAGCTACGGCTTACGAAGTAACACTGCTATGAAGCTATGGCATATTAGATAAGGTATACGCAGTAAACAAAAAGCCCACACGTTTGTGTGGGCTTTTTGTTAAATAAAATAATAACTATAATTATTATACATTACATGTGGATCACTTCTCCATATGCGGCAGCAGCAGCCTCCATAATCGCTTCACTCATGGTAGGGTGAGGATGAACAGTTTTAATCAATTCATGTCCTGTTGTTTCTAATTTCCGTATCGCAACAATCTCAGCAATCATTTCCGTTACGTTTGCACCGATCATGTGTGCACCTAATAATTCACCGTATTTTGCATCAAATATCAATTTTACAAAACCATCTTTTGCTCCGGCAGCACTTGCTTTTCCGGAAGCGGAGAATGGGAATTTACCAATTTTAACTTCAATACCTGCTTCTTTTGCTTTTGCTTCTGTCATACCTACAGATGCAATTTCTGGCTGGCAATATGTACATCCCGGGATATTGTTGTAATCCAATGGCTCCGGATGATGACCTGCAATTTTTTCAACACAAATAATTCCTTCTGCTGAAGCAACGTGTGCCAATGCTTGCCCGCCAACACAATCGCCAATTGCATAGTAGCCTGGGATATTTGTTTGATAGTAGGGGTTCGTTAAAATTTTACCTTTATCCGTAGCAATACCTGTTTCTTCCAGACCGAGATTTTCCAAGTTTGCCTGAATACCCACTGCTGATAACACAATATCACAATCAACCTGTTGATCTCCTTTTTTTGTTTTGATGGTTACTTTGCAACCATCACCTTTTGTATCTACTTTCTCTACACTTGCTTCAGTCATCACATCAATACCAATTTTTTTGAAGGAACGCTCCAATTGCTTTGATACTTCTGCATCTTCAACAGGAACAATCGTTGGTAAATATTCTACAAGTGTTACTTTGGTACCCATGGTCGCATAAAAATAGGCGAACTCACTTCCAATTGCTCCCGATCCCACAACGACCATTGTTTTTGGGATTTTCGGCAATACCAATGCTTCTCTGTAACCAATTATTTTTTTACCATCTTGTGGTAAATTTGGTAATTGACGGGAACGTGCTCCAGTTGCAATAATGATGTGTTTTGCATCATATGTAGTTGTTTTTCCATCGGCCGTTACATCCACTTTTTTCCCGGCTTTCACTTTTCCGGTACCGGTAATCACATCAATTTTATTTTTTTTCATCAGGAATTGAACTCCTTTGCTCATTCCATCTGCTACATCTCTGCTACGTTTAACAACTGCACTAAAATCAGCATCTCCACCTTTAACAGAAATTCCATAATCAGAAGCATGTTTCAGGTATTCAAATACTTGCGCACTTTTTAGTAAGGCTTTAGTTGGTATACAACCCCAGTTTAAACAGATACCACCCAAATTTTCGCGTTCTACAATGGCAGTTTTTAGTCCCAGTTGTGAAGCTCTGATTGCCGCAACATAACCTCCCGGGCCACTTCCTATAACTATTAAATCGTAACTCATATTTTAAAAATTTTAATTGCGTGAAAAAAAATGCTTTGCGAAAGTAACAAATAATTTCGTGTAAATTCGTAAAAAATAACCCAATTTTGTCTGTTTCCGGATTGAACCTAAAACCTATGAGATACATTATTTCTTACCAACAGCCACATCAACATTACCTCGATATAGAATTCATTGCGGATGAGATACGATCCGAATTTGTTTTGGTGCAATTACCCGCCTGGAGGCCGGGCAGGTATGAACTGGGTAATTTTGCAAAAAATATTCAAAAATGGGAGGCCTTTGATCAGTCAGGAAACCAACTGGCTTTTGAAAAAATAACAAAAGACAGCTGGAAGATTTATACAAAAAACACAAAACAACTGCACATTCGTTACAACTATTTTTCAAACGAATTAAATGCAGGTTCTACTTTTTTGGATGCAACACAACTGTATGTAAACCCCGTGAATTGCTTTGTATATATTCCTTCAAGGATGGAGGAGAGCTGTGAAGTAGAATTGATTTTACCCGCAACTTACAAAGTTGCTTGCGGACTGGCTTTGGGAAATGGCAGTGGTAAAACAGTTTTAAAAGCAGGTGATTATCATACACTCGTTGATTCCCCTTTTATTGCGAGCGATAGTTTGCAACATTATAAGTTCACCTGTAACGAAGTGGAATTCAACTTCTGGTTTCAGGGACAATGCCGTTTGAACTGGGAACGATTGAATTCCGATTTTTATAAGTTCTGTGAGTTTCAATTGAAAATGATGAAGAAGGCTCCGTTTTCAACGTATCATTTCCTTTTTCAAATTCTGCCTTACCGCATGTATCATGGTGTTGAACATGTGAACTCTACTGTTATTGCATTGGGGCCTGGCTATAATTTGATGAAAGATAAATTGTATGAAGACCTTCTGGGCGTGAGTTGCCACGAATTGTTTCATGCCTGGAATATTAAAACAATTCGCCCCATTGAAATGCAGCCCTATGATTATACAAAAGAAAACTATTCGAAACTGGGATATGTTTGTGAAGGAGTGACAACGTATTACGGCGACCAGATTTTAAGCCGGAGTGCCGTGTTTACCGAAGCTCAGTACCTGCAATCGTTGAATGAACGGTTGCAAAAACACCTGGATAATTTTGGAAGATTTAATCTTTCTGTTGCGGATTCATCCTTTGATACCTGGCTCGACGGATATGTGCCGGGAGTGCCCAATCGTAAGACATCGATTTATGACGAAGGCTGTTTGCTGGCATTTGCAACAGATTTATTCATTCGAAAAAATTCAAAAAATGCCTATTCGCTGGATGATGTCATGGTTCATTTGTACGAAGAGTTTGCATTGAAGAAAAAAGGGTATGCCGCCGAAGATTATAAAGGAATTGTGGAACACTACGCCAATATTTCGTTTGATGCAATCGCAAATATGTATATCAACAAGGCAAATGATTATACGCCTTTGTTGAATGAAGCTATGCAGTACATCGGTTGTGAATTAGTCACATTTCCATCTGCTCTTTTTCACGAACATGCGATCGGAATTAAAGTTTCGGAAGCCAGTGGTAGTTGTAAGATTACTGCTGTTTACCCCTCTTCAGTAGCTGATTTGGCAGGTATTTCCATACAGGATGAAATTATCGGGATCAATGCAATTGCGATCAAACCGGATCTTTCCGGAAGCAGTTTTGTAGAATGGTGCGCTTATTTTGCTGATCAGCCGTTGTTACTCACCATTGTCTCGAATTACCGTATTCGACAACTAAAAATTATCCCGACTCCACATCAATTTTACAAAACGGGAAAAATACAAAAGCTTAAAACCGCTACAACCGCACAGAAAGAAAATTACAAACGCTGGTGTGGCTACGAATTCTGATAAATGAAGAAATAGCGCAAAAAATGTTGATAATTTATCAGAGTTAAATTTTGTGACCGTTCGCTTTTTTTGTTGCTTCGCTAAACAAACATAAAACAAAAAGTATGGAACAATCAGCCTCAATTTCAAATTTCGGTGAACCGACAGGTGCTCCAAAAACTCTAAAAACATTATGTATCCTAAGTTTAGTAATGGGCGGGTTAATGATTATTTTGTCTCTGTTTAATGTAAAAGCGGCTTATGACACAGATAAAACACAGCTGGAAACGGAAAATATTATTAAATTCAATCCCGGTCAAGAAGAAGTAGTATATGCCATGGAGGAAGGTAAAGCCCCTGCAGCAATAGCTGGATTGATTATGGAAATTGTTTCTGTTATTGGCGTTGTTTTAATGTTAAAATCGAAAAAAACAGGCTTCTATATTTACGTTGCCGCAGAGTTATTACCTTATGTAATCAATATTGCCTTAAAAGGCATGTCACAAACGATGGCCGAAATGTCCCTGAAATTCGGTCCAATGGGGCGTTTAGTAATGGCATTTTTGATCTTATCTGTTGTTTTTGATCTTCTCTTTATCTTTTTATATTCAAGACAAGTGAAGTATTTAAAGTAGATAAAAAAGACGTAAGATAAAAGACGTAAGATTTAAGCAAATAAACACACGTCTTAAATCTTACGTCTTTTATCTTTTATCTCACTTATATCTTCACAGCAGTTACGCTTATTTCAACATTTACATCCAACGGAAGTTTTGCAACCTGTACGGTTTCTCTTGCCGGATAATTTCCGGTAAAGTAGGATCCGTAAACTTCATTTACAGATGCAAAATCATTCATGTCTTTCAGGAAAATGGTGGTTTTGCAAATATGTGTAAAATCCATTTCTGCATCTGTAAGAATGGCCTTAATATTCTCCATCACCTGTTTGCTTTCTTTTTTTACATCACTTGTTATTAATTCGCCTGTTGCAGCATTTTTTGCGATTTGACCGCTTACAAAAAGCATATTGTTAACGAGTACTGCATGGCTGTAAGGCCCGATAGGCTCAGGAGCATTTTTACTGGTAATTATTTTTTTCATGTTGTTTAGTGATTAAATAATGAGGGCGAAGATAGGTAATACAAATAGAAAATAATTGCTATTGATAACCATAATTTTGAGTACCCTGACTTTGCTTTTTAAGTTGTAGGTCTCTTAGCATAGAGGATTTGACATTGATGGTCAACAAGAAATATTGGCGGTATCCGAAAGGTACCCATGAAAAATGCATTTCCCAGCAGTGAAGATCCCGGATAATATTGATGGAGGTCATTGTAAATTTATATGTCTTGAAATCGAACCCGGATGTACCACTTATTTTCCATTTTTGAGTTAAAGAGAGATTGCCTGAAAAAGAAAATGTTTGAACAAGATTATCTTTTGTATTTCTGGCTAAATAATAAACATTATAGCTGAGGTTAAGATCCCAGGGAATATTGAAATCAACGTACGTATTCGGGTGATCCAGGATGTATTGCAACCGGTCTGTTGGTTCTACAGGGGGTGAAGGAGCCGGAGCAGTTGAATTATTCGAAGCGGATGCGTTCTCTGCCTTCTTTTTTTCCTTGCTTCTCAAGCTTGTCGAAATAGACGTGTTGATACTTGATAAAGTTGCCAAGTGCCCGTGATCAAGTTCAAAATAATCAGTTGGTACAAATCCAATCACCTCTCCATCTATACTTTTACTCGGAATATAATGATATAAGCTGTAGATAGCACCCATATTGATATCAAGCTTATCAAATAATCGTGTTCGTGCAGATAAGGAAAGATCAGACCATTTGAATTTTATAGCTGCCGCATTATAGCTTAAACTTGCGGAAATCATATCCAGCAATTTGACTTTTTTGAAAACATCTCCTGAATCAGAACTTTTTTTCATCTTGGCCTCCAGTGTACTTTGCAAATTGAAACTCACGGTTTCACTTTTTTGTCCGGATGGCCCACCATATATTCCTGTCCCAAAATAAGGGTAAGTGGCGGATTGTTTTGTTGAATCATTGTAATAGCGTCCATAATTTCCATATCCAGCCTCACTAAAATCCGGACTGTAAGTCAAGCTAACACTGGGTGTAATAATCTGATGGATTTGTTTTAAATGTTTTGTTTTGAAATAATAATCACCATACACTGTCGTATTAATGCTGGTGCTGATATTGGCATCGGCAAAAAACTTTGCTTCAGGGACAGTATCTGTGTAAACCTTGTTGGAGTCTTTGTTGTATCGCTGGCGAAATGTTTTAAAATACAAATAGCCATTGGTATTGATGCTGGGGTTAATCTTGATGTATTTCAACACCGTGAAAGAGGTACCAATGGGTACAGATATTTTTGCACCATTCTGCATATTGGCTAGCGAATTGGGTTTAAATATGACAGAGTCCTTACCTTTCAACTGGTTGCTTGCATTCAAATTGGCACTGAGTCCTACCTGATCATACCAACGTTTGCCTATGCGGGATTCATTCTTGAACGGAAAAATACGATTCATCGATGCGGATAGTTGAGGCAAGTCAATTTCTGCATCCCTAGTTAACACGTTTTGATTATAGGCTCCGCTCAGGTTCAAAGCGAAAGGTGTTCCTGTAAATGTCTTATTGTAGTTGATCCTGGAATTATAACCTGTCTTCAGATAATCGTTCGTCACACTTCCATTGTTTTTACCATAGGTAGAAGTTGCGTAATCAATGTGAGATCCGAATGTACTGCTGGGATGGGCTTTCGGGTCCTGGTAATGATCCCATTCAACATGGTAATCGTTTTGTTTGGGTTGATGGGCAAGTTCGGGATTGGCATTTTGCGTGTACACACGTGCATAGGTGAATCTGGCAGCTCCTCTGAACTTGTATCGTTTGCTGTAGTTTGTTTCTTCGCGCAGCGTAAAACCACCATTTGAATAAATATCGGAGGTTATCAACGCATCAAAAAATTCATTTCCACCATAATAAAATCCTCCCCTGGATAAAAAATATCCCAATCGATCGGATCGACCATAACCAGGGAGAACGATTCCCGATCTTCTCCCTCTTTTATTAGGGAAATAACCAAATGGAAGAATCAATGGGGTGGGTACATCGGCAATAAATAATTCGGCTGGTCCGGAAATAACTTTGTCGTTGGGAATAACTTTAATTTTTTTTGCGGCAAAATAATAATGCGGATCATCTTCTAAGTCGCAAGTGGTATATTTTCCGTGTGCCACATAGTACACATTATTCGTATCCTTTTTTATATCCGAGCCATGGATGTAGCCATCACCTTGTTGGGTAATCACATCTTTGATTTTCCCTTTTTTCGTTTCAAAATTATAGGTGATTTGTCCGGCTGTAAATTTTTCAGGCCCTTGTTCGAATACAGGTCGTTGCACTACTTTTCCGCTGGAGTCAACAATTCCCTTTGCAATCACCAGTTTTTTTCCAAAATCAATTTCAATATACCCGGCTTTTAGTGTCATGTCCTGGTAAAACACCTCTGCGTGATTGTATAAATACGCCTTTTTATTCATCAAATCGGCAACTGTAGAGTCGGATGCTTTGTAATCCACTTTGTCGTCCAGGAATCCACCACCGCCGCCATTATGCGTACTGTCAATTGCTGGAGTAAAAACCGTATCCGATTTTACTGCAGTAGCGCCTCTTCTGATAGTATCAATAGTCGTAACAGCAGGTTTGTCAGGTTTTGCTCCGGTTTGGGCAACACTGTGATTTGTTGCAGTTATTAACAAACAAACGAGGATAAAAAAAGATTTAAAGGAAATGATACGCAATTTTTACAAGTAATTTTGTGTTTTATACCGTTTCAGAGGCCAAAACTAAGAAAAAAAAACAGTTATTTATGTAATTAGCTTTTTTTGCATTTTAAATAGAACAGGAATAACAGAAAAATAGTTAAGGTTGAAAAAGTACATTCATATAACACTTATTCTGCTCGTTGGTTTTTTGACGAGCTCATTTCTACCCAAAACAAAGCCAATTTTTTCTGTGCGAACCGTGGTGATAGATCCGGGGCATGGAGGAAAGGATCCTGGATGTCATGGCAGAAAATATAAAGAGAAAGATGTTGCCTTAGCGGTAGCACTTAAACTGGGGAATTATATTGAGGAGCATCTGAAAGATGTGAAGGTGGTATACACCCGTAAAACGGATGTGTTTGTGGAGTTGCAGGAGCGTGCTGAAATTGCGAATCGAGCAAAGGCAGATTTGTTTATTTCTATTCATTGCAATTCAGCTTGTGTGCGCGATAAAAAATTAAAACGGGATGTTTGCAACGAAGAGGCACATGGGTCAGAAACGTATGTGATGGGGATTAAAAATGAGAAAGGAAAGCTGGATGTTGCAAAAACAGAGAACTCAGCCATGTTATTGGAGGATAACTATGTAAAAAAATACAATGGCTTTGATCCGAATTCCGATGAATCCTACATCATCATGAGTATGTTTACAGACGTGTACCTCACACAAAGTTTGAACATCGCTTCAAAAATTCAAAAGCAATATGGAACACGAACCGGCCGCGTGGATAAAGGCGTTAAGCGTAGTAGTTTATGGGTTCTCTGGCGTACCTATATGCCAAGTATTTTAACGGAGATTGGTTTTTTAACGAACCCTGAAGAAGAGGTATTCCTGGGATCATCCAAGGGACAAGACTATATTGCATCCGGAATTTTCAGAGCATTGAGAGAATATAAAGATGAACTGGAAGGTAGTAATAAAAAATATGATGATGATGTGGAAAGTCAGGTTCCCTACAAAATGAGTAAAGAAGACTCTATTCAAAGAGAAGAAATTAAAAAAGAAAAAAATGTTCCTGCTAAAACAGATGAGCGCGAACCTGTAGCCATAAAGCCTAAAGAGGTTAAAGTAGTAAATCCGGACTCAGAAAAAAATCCAAAACCGGAAACAAAACCAAAATTAAAGACACCTAGTGATACTGCCGGAACAACAAAGAAAGATGCGCTTGAATTGGTTAAAAAATTAGAAGAAAATAAAAAATCGAGAGAAAAAGAAGAGGATACACCGCCAACAAAAGCAGTAAAAACTGTCACCGAAAATGGAAAACCAAAAGAAACGGAAAAAGAGGCGGAGCCGTTAAAGAAAGAAGTAAAACCGATTGTTACCGAAACAGTTAAAACCCCTGTTATTTACAAAGTACAAATCTTGTCCTCCGACAAAAAAATACCATTCAGTTCTCCTAAATTAAAAGGAGCTGAGAAGCTTGGTGTATACGAGGATAAAGGTATTTACAAGTATACAAGTGGGGAATTTTTAGTGCCAGAGGATGCGTATAAATTGCAAGCTGAATTAAAGAAAAATGGGTTTAAAGATGCCTTTGTGATTACAACTCAGAATGGAAAAAGAATTACGCAGAAATAAGTAGATTTTCCTTAAATTTGCGATGAACGATTTAAACCAATCACGTGAAACTATCAAAAGAAGTTAAAGTAGGTATAGTAACCACAATTGCCATAGGGTGTTTTCTTTTTGGCTTTAATTTCCTAAAGGGTAAAAACTGGTTTTCCAGCAGAACAAAATATTATGCAGTTTATAAGGATATCAGCGGCTTGGTAGAAGCAAATCCTTTTCTCCTGAATGGTTATAAAATAGGAATGGTTTCAGAAATAAAACTTTTTCCTGATACAACTGGTCGCATCCTTGTGACATTGGTTGTGAATGAAGATATACAAATCCCCAAAACATCAGTTGCAAAAGTAGCAAGCTCTTCCATTCTTGGTGATATGTGTGTACAGTTATTTTTAGGAAAGGGGACTGAATATGTACAACCTGGCGATACACTTCTTTCTGCCCAGGAAGATAATTTAAAACAAGCGGTGAATAAAACAATTGCACCTTTGCAAGAAAAGGCGACCAGCTTGATATCTTCTATTGATTCGGTAATGGTAGTCGTACAAGAAGTATTAAATGAAGACACGAGAAAAAATCTGAAGAAGAGTTTTGAAAGTATTAAGCATGCTTTATCTTCTCTGGAAGTTACCTCTTACAGACTGGATACTATGGTAATTGCGGAACGTTCAAAAATATCGAGTATTCTTTCCAAAGTGAATGTGTTGGCGACTACACTATCCTCCAACAGTGCTAACTTGAGTAATATCATCAGCAATTTTTCAAATATTAGTGATTCCTTGGCAAAATCAAATCTGACATCTGCCATCAACAATGCGGACGTAGCCTTATCACAAGCATCTTCTATTATGACAAAAATCAATAAAGGTGAAGGTACAATGGGTATGCTTATCAACAATGATAGCCTGTATCGTAACCTGAATCGTTCTTCCGAAGATTTGGATAAATTGTTAGAAGACCTTCGTTTGAACCCGCAACGTTATGTACAGGTTTCTGTTTTCGGAAAGAAAGACAAAACCAAAAAGAAATAAATTAAACACATATGGTTTCATCAATCTTATTTATTCTTTTACTAGGTGGTGGTATTGTCTTGTTTACACTAAATGTGCGTAAAGTGATACGCAATATCCGCTTAGGAAAAGAAGTGGATAGAACCGATCAACCTGCCAAACGTTGGAATGTGATGGCTCGCGTAGCACTTGGGCAGTCCAAGATGGTAACACGCCCTATTCCTGCCATTCTTCATATTTTTGTGTATGTAGGTTTCGTGATCATCAACATAGAAGTGGTTGAAATGTTTGTGGACGGCATCTTCGGAACGCATCGTTTTCTCTCATTTGCGGGTGGTTTTTATAATTTTCTTATCGGTTCCTTTGAAATTTTAGCGTTTCTTGTCACAT
>DASRRA010000258.1:0-11571 GCA_035696085.1 Bacteroidia bacterium
AGCTAGGTGTGATACCCAGTGATATGGCTTTACCATTTTTATTTGCGTCCAAAGGTGCTCTTTCAATTGCCTGATCAATCATCAATATAGTCCAGGCTGCGATGTTTGCAGTGTCCGAATTAGGGACATCAACGGTAACAGTTATGGTTTTACTTTCACCTGGGTTCAGGTCGAAATAAGAAGGGGCAATAGAAACCCATTTAGATAAAGTATATTTTGATTGTGTAGGTTTGATTCCTTTCGGTTTTCCGTTCACATCCATATCGAAATCAGAAAAACCGGTTGTAAACTTAAAAGGTTTTTTAGTATCGTTGGTAATTTTCACTTGTTTAGAAAAAGTACTACCCGGTTTAACGTTAAATCTTAGTGAGGAAGGGGTAACGGATATACCTACTGTTGGTTCAGCACCTGATTGTTCTGGGGTTGTAGGAGGTGCAGTCGGTTTTTGTTGTGCTATTGTAATGTATGGAGCTAAGAATAATAAGATGTAAGTAATTATTTTTTTCATAGAATTGATTCTAATTTTAGGTTTTTAAATATAAAAGGGGATGTAAAAAGCGTACTGGAAAAAAAGCGTACTAATCGTGAAAATATAGTCGTGATACGTGGCTCATTCTTTTTTGTTTCAATTTAAAAAAATTTATTATTTGGTTTTTTCAATAATAACAAAACAAATATTTACGGGCACTTCTTACGGGCAAGTAAATAAATGGTTACAAAGATGATGAGTATGCAAAAATTCGTACCAGCTAGTATTTTTTACCCCACTTTTATAGGAAGAATTGCGGGGCATAACTCTTTAATAACTAGTTTAAGCTATTTTAAAAAAGTGTTAATTTGTCTCTTCCACTGGGCGTTGTCAGCCTTTTGGATGATTATTTTGGTGCAGCCATTGAAAGCTGCAAAAGCCTTTGTTTTCTCCATAAACCACAAATTAAATCCCTCATTTGGCGAAAAGTTTTTTTCAAAATGCATGGATTTGATATAGTATTCACCTGTTACTCTATCTGCCTTTGCATCATAGCGCGCAACAAAATCATTATTGTATAAAACAGGCAGGCACCAATACCCAAACTTACGTTTTCTTTCAGGTAAATAGCATTCTATAGTATAATCGAATTGGAAGAAGGCGTTTAATCGTTTTCTCTGGATAATCAGGTTATCGAAAGGTGACAAAAGATGCAAGGTTGAATTCTTCGCATTTTGTCTGTTTTTCTGTGTTTGTGTTTGCAGCCGGTTTAACTGATGGGGAGTAGTCAAATAGGTGCCTTTTAATGTCTCCACAGAAATTTCAACTAACTCCCCAGTTTTCAACATCCTCTTTACTTCCTTGGCGATTATTTCCTTTAACCCGGCCCTCAAATAACTTATCTCCGTTATGGTAGCCATTCCATTTGCATGGATCATTTTTCTGATCATGTAATCAGCATATTCCTTATTACTTGGGAAGCTTGTGTCAACTGTTGATGGGACAACACGTTCCGCCAGGTCGTATATTTTTTGAAAATTATGGCGCTTGGCCACCATCAGCTTACCTTCCATGAATAGCTGTTCCAAAGCTCGTTTTGCGGGTTTCCAGTTATACCAATTGCCGGGAGCATCCCTTTTAAACTCAAAATTCTTGGATTGTAACGGGCCTTCTGCCCTGATCCTGTCCAATACATATTTGTTCATCTTCTTGTCCTGTGCAAACCAATGCGATTTCCCACTAGCATAAAGCTTTTTACGGGGTAATGAAAAACGGAAATCCACCATTGGCAGATAGGATGCGGCATGACTCCAATACTCAAAAATCTGTTTATCCTTCTCCAATAATTCATTTAGGAAAGACTCTTTATAATCTGGTAAACGACTCCAAAGTGTATGATGGTGGGCTCTGGTAACCACATTTAAGGTATCAATTTGAAGATAGCCCAGGTGCTCAATAACAGCAAGTGCACCCTTTTTACCTTTATCAAAAGGCGAGGTTATAAGCCCCTGTTCCTTTAAAATTAAGTATTTTGCCTGTTGTAGGGAGATTTTCATAACCTGCTTGCTCATACTTTTTAAACAAAATGATGCTGAAAAGAAATCCTGAAAATTGAGGATTAGCGGTCTCCAAATTAATAATTTTCCTTATTTTAGCTATCAATTTTTAAAAGCAACAAAAATTTATACTTCATGATAAAACAATTAGTTTTCAGCTTTTTGATTTTAATAACAACAGGATCATTTGCTCAGGATTTGACTGCAACTCAAACAGTTCCGTCATCAGTGGCTGCAGGATCAAGTTATACTACAGAAGTAACAATTAACCGAGGCTCCATTAATGGATTCATGAAATTTTTTCAGGAATTGCCTCCGGGTTTTGTAGCGACAGAAATAGATAGCAAAGGAGGAAGTTTTTCTTTTGCTGATAACGGTGCAAAAATCGTATGGATTGCCCCACCCAATGAAGCAACGTATACCATCAGCTTTAAAGTAACTGTTCCTGCTGATGCTTCAGGATCTAAATCCTTACCAACGAAATTCTCTTACATTCATAACAATGAACGTAAGATTTTTGAATTTGAACCCAAATCGATCACCATAGAAGGACCAGGTGGTTCGGTAAAGACTACAAGTCTACCGGTTGTTACAAAAGCACCAACCACACCGGCAACAAAGCCAACACCTGTAGCTGAGAAACCAACTACTCCCGTAGCCAGCTCAACTTCAACAAAACCTGCAAGTGTTCCAGCAGCGAATCCACCTGTAAAAACAGGAAACATGACACCTACTGCTCCTGTAAAAGAAACAACACCAGCAGCTCCAGCAACAACAAAAGCTGTTGTTCCTACAACCCCTGCTCCTACTGTTTCAGGAAAAACTTATCGTGTTCAAATAGGTGCATTTTCTGCAAAACCAAAATTAAGCGATGTTGGAGAAATTACCACCATTGTTTTAGATAATGGCGTTACCAAGTATTTCAGCGGTAATTTCACTTCGATGGAAGAAGCTACTAAAAGAAAAGAAGAAGTTGCAAAGAAGGGGTTTCCAGGAGCATTTGTTGTTGCTTTTGAGAACGGAAAAATTGTGAAGTAAGAATGAAGCATTTTTTCTTATTCGTATTTTTATTATTTGCAACTGCTCTTTCAGCTCAAAATAAAATAAATATTGGTGTTCAGGGAGGACTAGGACTTATCAAAATTTATGGTAACCCTACTGCAAAAATTGATCAAGCGTTTGATCGCGGATATACTGCCGGGCTTTCAGTTCAATATAATTTTAAGAAAATTTTTTCCCTTCGCAGCGGATTATCCTTTGAAAGGAAAGGCTCTGCTTCTCATATAACCGGAACTGATCCCAATGCAGCTTATTTATATGAAATCAAGCAACATCTTTTTTTTGATTACCTCACACTGCCTGTCTTAGTACGTGCCTCCTTCGGAAAAAAGGTAAATTTCTTTGTAAACGCCGGACCGTATTTTGGCTATTTAATTCAAACTACTTTTATCTACGATGATCCCGTTGATGGAAAGCTACAGGCAAACGATTTAAATTTGATCAGAAAATTCGATTGGGGACTTGCTGCAGGTTTAGGAATTGCAATTCCTATTAAGAAAAAACTGCTCCTTTCTTTTGAATTACGAAATAACGTGGGCTTGTATGACATCGCTATTCTTCCTTTTTGGGGAGGAACGATGAAAACCTATTCTGCGAATTTATTAGTTGGTGTCGCTTACACGCTGGGAAAAACTGAAAATACAGAAGACTAGAATCGGATTATTGTAAGAAATAATCGACAGCCAGCTTTGAAATATCAGCAATGATTTTTTCATTGACATCCATATTTTCACTGGAGTTCGAGACAAAAATACTTATCGCAAAACTTTTCCCGTTCGGTAATTTAATAATCCCAATATCATTTACTGCAGCAGTAATCCCTTCCTGATTGGTATCAGAAGTTCCGGTTTTATGCGCTACCACTATATTTTCAGATAACTGCCCTTTGATTCGTTTAGGACAGGTGGATGTCTCAACCATTATTTTCCAAAGAAAATCATAACTTTTTTGCGATAATATTTTTTGTTGGTAAATGAGTTTTAATAATGAAGTTGCTTCTTTCGGACTGGTCCAGTTATTATATTGAACATCCCAACCTTTAGCCATTTCTTCTTCAGTGAATTGAATAGCACAATTTTTAATTCCAATGCTATGCATATAATCATTCACCACTTGGGGTCCCCCCAGTTGACGAAATAAAATATCACAGCCATTGTTATCACTCTTGGAAACCGTATAGCTTAAAATTTCTGCGAGCGACAGCTGTACATTCCCTTGAGGGTGATCATCTCTCATTGGGCTCCAGGTTTTCGGTAACAACTCTTTTCTTGTAATGACTACTTTTTGATCGAGCGAAAATTTTCCTTTATCAATTTCATTCAATAATGTCACAGCAACAGGCAGCTTGAAAACGCTTTGCATCGGGAAATGACCATCACCATTTATACTTAACATGTCCCCTTTTTCAAAATCGTAAAGAGCAACACCGATGGTCGCTTTCTTTGATTTACAAAGCGATTCGATGTTGCTCTTCAACGTGCTTATCTGCGCTGTTGCGTTTAATCCAACAAGTAGTAATAAACAAGTTATGTGTTTGATCATACTTCTTATTAAAAACTACAATCCTAATTTTTTTGCTTCTTCTTTCTTTAACGATTCTTTGTTAACCATGATGGAAGTTGTCTTGTACTTAAAATATGCTTCCGATACGTAGAAATAGCCTTCACATTCGTTTCTAGCGGTACCCCACGAATTTTTCACAATATAATACTTTGTTCCGTTCTGATCTTTGGCAATCCCGATAATATGCATCCCGTGATCGTCAGTTGTTTCATAATTATTAAATGCTTCCTGGCGCATCTCCTGCGTAATTTCCTTTTGTTTGCCCGGATTGTTGATAACGGAATCCAATTTCTCTTTCTTTAACGTTTTCAAATCTATGTCAGGCACAATGGCCACACCGTTTTGAAATGAAAACGTCAATTCACCCACATCTGCTCCCCATGCCACCGTATATCCGTTCATCAGTGCGTTATCTGCAATTTCTACCAACTCATTTAACGGCACGTTTTGCATTTCTCTCCATTGCCAATTGTCAGGTATTTCCAACGCAAATTTTTGATAAAACGGATGATGGGTAAACGAAGTAATTTCGATATAATTATTAGGATCGATTCCTAATGAAGCGGCGAAAGATAATGGCGTATATTGTTTGCCGTTGTATTAAAAGTTTTCAGGTAGCTTACCTAAATAAGCATCCAATACGCCATCCACACCTTTCAACCAATTTTTATTTGAAATAACTTTTTCTTTAATAATGCCATCAACAATATTCCGAAGCATATCATCCATTTGCAGTTGATTGATTTCTTTGTCGCCATTTGGATTACCTGTGTAAACAGATCTTGGAACTAAGCCATAGTTTTTCATTACATAAAGCATATCGTGAAATGCCCCGCCAGCTGCGAAATTGGTATTACCATGCATACGCACATATTTCTCGGCCTTATCCAAATAAGCATGATGAACTACAAACATTTCTGATAACTCTACACGGGGTTTACCCATGCGAATTAATTCAGATTCAAGAAAAGAGAGTGAAGAGAATGACCAGCAAGTATTTGATTTTGCTTGGTTTTTAACCGGCATTGCTTCTATATTTTTCACTACTGTGAATTTATAGTTCCCGTCTTTTTTATTTTTAATTTCTTGTGCAAATGTTGATGATGCCAATGCAATAAACCCAATAAGTATGCTTTTTCTCTTCATGTCGATTTTATAAAAATTATTAAAAGCTAATTTCGTGAAAAAAAAGCACTTTTCCATTCCAATTCTGACAAGTGGTAAAATACAGGTATATTAGGCTTGGGCCGTCGGACCTCCAAAATTCAAGGGTAAAGCATTGGGCATTTCCGTATCTTTAATGGCACCATGTGATTGTTCAAATTTTGAGATGTTGTCTTTTAACGCTTTCATAAGGCGTTTTGCATGTTGCGGTGTAAGCACAATTCGGGATTTCACTTTTGCTTTGGGAACTCCCGGCATTAATTTAATGAAATCGATCACGAATTCGGAGTTGGAATGTGTGATGATGGCCAAATTGGAATACGTTCCTTCTGCTACTTCTTCGCTTAATTCAATGTTTAACTGGTTTTGATTTTGCTCTTCCATAAGATGTGGTTATTTTATTTTAAAAATAAATGAATATATCGAATATTGGACAAAAAAAGGGACAAGTGGTTTAACCTGTCCCTAATTTAAAAATTTTATGAATTAAAAACTACGCTTCTTCTTCCATTGCTTCTTTTTTCGAAGCAAGTAAGCGATCGTATTCTTCTTGCGAACCAACGATCATTTTCTCGTATGCTCTCAATCCTGTACCTGCAGGGATTAAATGTCCAACGATAACGTTTTCTTTCAATCCTGACAAGTCATCGATTTTACCGCTAACAGCAGCTTCGTTTAATACTTTGGTTGTTTCCTGGAAGGAAGCAGCACTCATGAAGCTGTTTGTTTGTAACGATGCACGTGTGATACCTTGTAGTACCTGGCTTGATGTAGCCGGAACTGCTTCACGTGCGTCAATCAATTTCATATCACGACGTTTCAAGGATGAATTCTCATCTCTTAGTTTACGTGCAGTGATGATCTGACCGGTTTTGTACAATGTAGATTCACCTGCATCCAATACCACTACTTTTCCATACAAGCCATCATTTTCAGCCATAAACTCTGCTTTATTCACGAGTTGTTTTTCTAAGAAGATAGTATCACCTGCTTCGCTGATGTCTACTTTACGCATCATCTGGCGAACGATTACTTCAAAGTGTTTATCATTGATCTTCACACCTTGTAAACGGTATACCTCTTGTACCTCATTTACTAAGTACTCCTGAACAGCTGTAGGGCCTTTGATCGCAAGGATATCACTTGGTGTAATCGCTCCGTCTGACAATGGCTCACCAGCTTTGATGAAGTCGTTCTCTTGAACAAGGATGTGTTTCGATAACTGAACAAGGTATGTTTTACGCTCACCGGTTCTGGATTCAACGTGTACCTCACGGTTACCACGTTTAATTTTACCGAATGATACGATACCATCAATTTCAGAAACAACAGCCGGGTTACTTGGATTACGTGCCTCGAATAACTCGGTAACACGTGGTAAACCTCCTGTGATATCCCCTGTTTTACCAGAAGAACGAGGTATTTTCACAAGTATCTGACCTGCTTCAATTTTTGCTGAGTCGTTTACGATAATGTGTGCACCAACCGGAATGTTGTAAGTACGAATTACTTCTTTGTTTACAACAATTTTAATTGCCGGGTTTTTGCTCTTATCGCGGCTTTCAACAATTACTTTTTCTTTGAAACCAGTTTGCTCATCGGATTCTTCACGGAATGTAATACCTTCTTCAACGTTTTCAAATTCGATCTTACCAGCGAACTCAGATACGATAACCGCGTTATATGGATCCCAATCGCAGATTAAATCTCCTTTTTTAACTTTCGCCAAATTCTCTACATATACCTGAGAACCGTAAGGAATATTTCCGGTTGTCAATACAATTTTTGTATTCGCATCAATGATACGCATCTCTGCTGAACGGCCAATAACAACGTTTACAACCTGACCGTCAGGATTTTTACGTTTTACTGTTTTTAACTCATCAATTTCGATGATACCATCGTATTTTGCTTCTTGTTTGGAAGATGCAGCTGTGTTAGAAGCGGTACCGCCAACGTGGAACGTACGTAATGTTAACTGTGTACCTGGCTCACCGATCGACTGTGCAGCAATTACACCCACAGCTTCTCCACGTTGAACCATACGTCCTGTTGCCAGGTTACGTCCGTAACATTTTCCGCACACACCGTTTTTGCTTTCGCAAGTTAACACGGAACGGATTTCAACAGATTCGATTGGAGACTCAGAAATTAATTTTGCATAATCTTCTGTTAACTCCTCACCTGCTCCGATGATTAAGTTTCCGGTTAATGGATGGTATACATCATGAACGGTTGTTCTACCTAAAATTCTATCGTATAATGATTCAACGATCTCATCATTTTTCTTCAATGGAGTCGCAATCAATCCGCGCAATGTACCACAATCTTCGTTGGTGATGATAACGTCTTGTGCAACGTCAACCAAACGACGCGTTAAGTAACCCGCATCGGCTGTTTTTAACGCTGTATCGGCAAGACCTTTACGCGCACCGTGGGTTGAGATAAAGTATTCCAAGATCGATAAACCTTCTTTAAAGTTAGAAAGGATCGGGTTCTCGATGATCTCACCTCCACCAGCACCTTTTTGCGGTTTCGCCATCAATCCACGCATACCACCTAACTGACGAATCTGTTCTTTCGAACCACGTGCTCCGGAATCCAACATCATGTAAACAGGGTTGAATCCTTGACGATCGTTTGTTAACGTGTGCAATACTTTTGCAGTAATGCGGGAGTTGGTATGTGTCCAGATATCGATGATCTGATTGTAACGCTCGTTGTTGGTGATGAATCCCATGTTGTAGTTAGAGATTACCTCATCTACCTGTGCGTTTGCATCAGCAATCATTTTGCCCTTATCATCCGGAACGATTACGTCACCTAAGTTAAATGATAAACCTCCGCGGAATGCGCTCATATAACCAAGACCTTTAATTTCATCAAGGAATTTAGCCGTTTTCGCCATACCGGTTTCTTTTACAATGTGACCGATAATATCACGCAATGATTTTTTCGTTAACAATTCATTGATATATCCAACTTCTTTTGGAACAACCTGGTTAAACAAGATACGTCCAACAGTGGTCTCCATTAATTTGGTAACTAATTTATCACCTTCTTTAACTTGTAAACGAACTTTCACCCAAGCATGCAAATCAACGCGTTTTTCGTTGTAAGCAATGATGGTTTCTTCGGGAGAATAGAACGTAAGGCCTTCACCTTTTACTTTATCATCACCAATTGTTTTCTTTCCTTTGGTCATATAGTACAGACCAAGCACCATGTCTTGTGATGGAACCGCAACCGGTGCACCATTCGCAGGGTTAAGAATGTTATGAGATGCAAGCATCAACAATTGCGCTTCAAGGATAGCAGCATGTCCCAATGGAACGTGAACCGCCATTTGATCCCCGTCGAAATCCGCGTTAAATGCAGTACAAGTCAAGGGGTGCAATTGGATCGCTTTTCCTTCGATTAATTTTGGTTGGAAAGCCTGTATACCTAATCTGTGAAGTGTCGGAGCACGGTTCAAAAGAACTGGATGTCCTTTCAATACATTCTCCAAAATATCCCAAACGATTGGCTCTTTTTTATCAACGATTTTTTTCGCGGACTTAACGGTTTTAACAACACCACGCTCAATCATTTTGCGAATGATAAATGGTTTGAATAATTCTGCTGCCATATCTTTTGGCAATCCGCACTCGTGTAATTTCAATTCAGGTCCAACGACGATTACCGAACGTGCTGAATAATCCACACGTTTACCTAATAAATTCTGACGGAAACGCCCTTGTTTACCTTTCAAGGAATCAGAAAGAGATTTCAAAGCACGGTTTGATTCAGTCTTAACTGCGTTCGATTTACGTGAGTTATCGAATAATGAATCTACCGCTTCTTGTAACATACGTTTTTCGTTACGTAAGATTACTTCAGGAGCTTTGATTTCGATTAGTCGTTTCAAACGGTTGTTACGGATAATTACACGTCTGTATAAGTCATTCAAATCAGAAGTTGCGAAACGACCACCATCCAATGGAACAAGTGGACGCAATTCTGGTGGGATAACCGGAACAATTTTTACGATCATCCACTCCGGGCGATTTTCAATATGTTGATTTGCATGACGGAAGCTTTCTACAACTTGTAAGCGTTTTAATGCTTCATTTTTACGTTGTTGAGAAGTTTCTGTATTTGCTTTATGACGTAATTCAAATGATAAACCATCCAAATCAACGCGGCCTAAAAGTGCTTGCAATGCTTCAGCACCCATTCTTGCGATGAATTTATTAGGATCTGTATCATCTAAGTATTGATTATCTTTTGGAAGTGATTCAAGGATATTTAAATATTCTTCTTCCGATAAAAAGTCAAGATAGTTAATGCCATCAGCAGATTTCACACCTGGATTTACTACAACATAACGCTCGTAGTAAATGATCATGTCTAATTTCTTTGTTGGTAATCCTAATAAGTAACCAATTTTATTTGGTAATGATTTAAAGTACCAGATGTGAGCAACAGGCACAACTAGGTTGATGTGGCCCATACGCTCTCTACGTACTTTCTTTTCTGTCACCTCTACACCGCAGCGGTCACAAACAATTCCTTTGTAACGGATGCGTTTATATTTACCACAAGCACATTCCCAATCCTTAACAGGTCCGAAAATACGCTCACAGAACAATCCACCCATTTCTGGTTTGTATGTTCTGTAGTTGATGGTTTCGGGCTTAACGACCTCACCGCTTGAACGCTCCAGAATTGCTTCTGGTGATGCAAGGCTGATCGTAATTTTCGAGAAGTTGCTTTTTAATTTGTTATCTCTTTTGAAAGCCATTTTAAAATAGTTTAAAAGTTAAAATTCGAAGTTTGTTAAAGTGCCCGCCGAAAAGGCGGACACTGTGTTTTTAACCTCTTTATTAATCCAGTGAAATGTTTAATCCTAATCCTCTCAACTCATGCAACAATACGTTGAATGATTCAGGGATACCAGGAGTTGGCATGTTTTCACCTTTAACAATAGCTTCGTATGCTTTTGCACGACCTACTACGTCATCAGATTTAATGGTAAGGATTTCCTGAAGGATATTGGCAGCACCAAATGCTTCAAGAGCCCAAACCTCCATCTCACCAAAACGCTGACCACCGAATTGAGCTTTACCACCCAATGGTTGTTGTGTAATAAGCGAGTATGGTCCGATTGAACGGGAGTGCATTTTATCATCCACCATGTGACCAAGTTTCAACATATAGATGATACCTACTGTAGCTGGTTGATCAAACTTTTCACCTGTTCCACCATCCGTTAAATACGTACGGCCGAAACGTGGTAAACCTGCTTTATCTGTCCATTCATTCAATTGTTCTGTAGAAGCACCGTCAAAGATTGGTGTAAAGAATTTTTCACCTAATTTTTGTCCGGCCCATGCCAAAACAGTTTCATAAATCTGACCCAAGTTCATACGAGAAGGTACACCAAGTGGGTTAAGTACGATATCAACCGGAGTTCCGTCTTCCAAGAAAGGCATATCTTCATCACGTACGATACGTGCTACGATACCTTTATTTCCGTGACGTCCCGCCATTTTATCACCCACTTTCAATTTACGTTTCTTAGCAATGTACACTTTTGCAAGTTGTACAATACCTGCTGGTAGTTCATCACCAACAGTCACAGCAAATTTTTTGCGTTTGTAAACACCTAGTAAATCGTTGTACTTGATATTGTAGTTGTGAAGTAACATTTTGATTTTGTCGTTCACATCTTTATCAGTAGTCCATTTGCTTGGGTTCACTGTATTGAAATCAATTTTT
>DASRRA010000259.1:0-1963 GCA_035696085.1 Bacteroidia bacterium
TATTTTGAAAGAAGTGCATTCCATTTTTTGCCACTCAAATATTCCATGGTTAAACGATTGGATGCAATCTTTTTTATATCCGAACAAGGCCGTTCGTATTTCGAAAATTATTTCCCGGCAAATGAAAATTTTAAGATCTCACATTTAGGTGTTCAAAAACAGTTGGAGATTTCAGATATCAACGTTGAAAAGGCCCGGAACAAATTTACAATTGTAAGTAACTCCTGGGTTCAGCCTTTGAAGAGAATTGATTTATTGGTCCATGCATTGGGTCTAATACCTTCAGAATACGAAATTGAATGGTTTCATATTGGAGATTGGCACAAGAGCGAAGAGACGTATAATTACGTTATGAAATACGCGAAAGAATTGTTAGGCCCTAAACCCAATATCACCTATAAATTTATGGGCTGCCTGACTCCACAGGAAATCTTTAATTTTTATAGAACCGGCTCTATCCATCTTTTTATTAACCTGAGCTCCACAGAAGGTGTTCCTGTTTCCATCATGGAAGCCGAAGCATTTGGAATACCCATTATTGCTACCAATGTAGGCGGTGTATCAGAAATTGTTTCCGATCAGGTTGGTTTTTTATTAGAACCTAATCCTACACCAGAACAAATTTGTAAAAAAATTATTTCGATTATGCAGCTTTCACCAGAAGGCTATTTTACACTTCGAAAAAACGCATACAATAAATGGAATAGCGATTTTAATGCTGAGAAAAATTATACAAGTTTTGTTGAAAGAGTCTTTCATCTTTAATTGGAATATGGTATGTCGCGATTGAAATCTTATATTTTAAATATTGTAAATAACCGGTTCATTAACAATATCATTATTTTGCTTAAACTGGATCATCGCATTGATTACACGGATTCTTTTTGGAAAAACCGTCAATATGATAGCAACAAAAGTTTGGTTGAAAATGTAGGCTTGTCCAATCATCCACAAATAGAAGAAGAATTAAAAAATACACATGACCTCTTGAAACAATATTATTTAAAATATTGTGACGAACAATCAACCATTCTCGATATAGGGTGTGGTGTTGGTTTATACCTGTGTGATTTTAAAAACCCAAAACGACTCACAGGTGTTGATCTCAATTCTGAGTTTCTTCACAAGGCCAAGCAACTATTACCCGAAGCTACTTTCCTGGAAGGTGATTACCTCAAATTAAAAATGCCTGTAAGTTATAATTTGATCTATCTCTTTACGGTTATGCAATATATTAAACCTTCTCAATTTGATACGTTTGTAAAAAAGCTAGCTACAGATCTGAAGCCCGGCGGAATCGTTTTTATTTCCTACTCACATGCTTTAACAAAAGGTGACATGGCTTTTAATGATTTAACCTATGTTCGTTATTCTCCGGACATCGTAAAAAAATCGTTCTCCGCTCATTTCAATATCATTGTGCATGAACACTTTTATGACAAACGGGAGGTAACATCATATGATACCATACATCATTTCTATCCCAATGGAAGGAATGACAGAAAAGATACACAACGAAACACTTATCTATTAGTTGCTCAGAAAAAATAATGATCACAGCCAGCGTAATAGATAACATAGAATCCTATCATCGCCTGCATCTAGCTGATGAATTACTTCCATTTTTTATAACGCCGACCGCTATCAATAATAAATTATCAAGAGGAGTTCGCTTTTATGCATTTACCTCTTCACAAGATGATTGTATTGCTGTGATGAATTATTCAAAAAGATATTCCATTTTTAAAATCGGGCAGTTTGAATACCCTCCCGTTACCCGATCAGGCCATCGGTTAACAGCAGAAAAAGAACAATCTTTTTTAGAAGATATTGTCACTTATATTAAAAAACATAAACTGTGTGATAAGATTCTTTGTCCGCCTTTAACAGATGTTTATTATTCATATCCAACGAATTTATCGAGCACTGTTTGTCGTTTCGGAAACTTGTATATTCCTCTTGA
>DASRRA010000260.1:0-1676 GCA_035696085.1 Bacteroidia bacterium
TTAACACAAAGACTTTTTTTTCATAAGGCCATTCAGGAAAGCTCAGGACTTTTTCATAAGTGCCTCTGCCGATCACCATGGCGTCGATCCTGCTGATAAATTCATTATAGCTATCATGAACTTCTTTGTTCTGGTATTTGACGAGCCAATCAATGTCTCCATCTTTTCTTGCAATAAAGCCATCAAGACTTGTTCCTACATAAACTGTTGTTTTCATTTATTAAGGTCAGTTGACATTCTAGTATGCATTACTAACAGGGAGAGGAGGAATTTGCTTAAGCCAGTTGAGAACAGAGATCTCACTCTTAGCATCTACCGGCAATTGATTCATGAGCCTGTCTTCAATTTTGAGTCCCATATTTACTGTAAATCCTTCTATCAGCGAAGCATAAAGATTAAGGACAAACAGCAGTTGATTACCATTGTAGCGGTTAAAAAGACGGCGGCTGGCTTCGCCTGTAAAGGTTGCCTCATTTATCCAGTTGTAATTATAGGCACTGAGATGTTCTTTTAAGATTTGCATTCTTCCAAGGTAGGCTTAATTGTTGTGCAGAACCGGAATAGTTTTCTATTTTACTGAAATTAACTTTTTCGAAAGTAACCAGGATTTGCTGGTTTTTCATTAAGCTGTAAAAGCTCATTGAATTCTTCTTCCAATGAATATAAAAGCCGGGGCAACCGCTCAACAGTTATTTTCCAGTCACCTGCTTTGTTATGATGCATCCTGTATTTTACATCCACATTATCCAGGTTAACTGAAATATGATACCAGGGGTCAAAACTTGTAGCAAGTACTCTTGTAAATTCAAATTGACGGCCCCTGAATGTTTTAATAAAAAAGTCTTTCATAATAAAGAGTTTAATTGAATTGATCAACAGAGCAACCGGTAAATTTAGACTAATAAAACGGTTAATGCGGAAATATAAAAACAACTCAATTACGAAGTTCTCGCAACCATTTTCTTTTATTATTGATCATTTATCGAAGAAACTGAATTGAATACCATTCTGCTCAAGGAGGCATAAGGGAGAATAAAAGTTGAGTGTCATCAATAAAAAAACCATTATTTCATCGACATTTATAGTCGCAATTTAATATTTTGTACTCTTACAATATTTACGTCTTGAGCGTAATACAATGCTTTGAAATTAAATTTAATCCATGCAAAAACTTTTAATCCTCCTAAACATTTTGTTGCTATTTTTTTGTTCTCAGTCCTGTGGCAAAAAGGATATTTCCATACCGACAGCTCCGACAATTACAAATTTTAGTCCTTCAATTGACAGTGTTCGTGGCAACATTACAATAACAGGTACTAATTTTAGTTCTGTATTGAATGAAAACATCGTGCAATTTAACAATACTCCTGCATCTGTTTTGACTGCATCTACAACCCAATTAATAGTAGTTGTTCCTGATAATTTGCCAGACGCATATACTATTACTGTTACAGTGGCTGGAAAAATTACTACTGCAAACAATCGTTTTAGGCTTGTTTTAGCAAATCAAATATTACTAGAAGGCAATTGGAAATATGTCGAATCAATTCGTTGTGACACAGAGTATTTAAACAATAGTTCGGTGCTGCCATGGCCATTTATGCCAAATACCGGAATCTTCACTAATATGGACACCTTAAATAACAAATTAAAGTTCTTAAGCAATGAAACGCTCT
>DASRRA010000261.1:0-6964 GCA_035696085.1 Bacteroidia bacterium
AATTCCAAGCACTGCTAAATACGAGAGTTGAAATCCAACATCCACCAGATAAAATGGATCATATAAGAGAAGGAACAATGCGGAAGCCGCCAATGTGTTGTAGATAGATGAGTTCTTTTTAAATGATTTCGCATATACGATAAAACTGAGCATGATGGCGGCTCTCATCACAGAAGGAGATAATCCCGAAATAAATGCATAACACCACAATGCAGTAATCAGCAGAAGTGTTTTTAAACACAATCCATACTTAAACTTATCCAGAAATGACAATAGGGTATTCAACACGATGAACACAATACCAACATGTAAGCCTGAGACAGATAATATATGCAAGGCTCCTGTTTGCGCATAGGCTGAAATTAAATCCTGTTCAAGCGTATTGGTATATCCTAGCAATAAAGCAGATGCCATGGCCAGTTCATCATCTTTCAGTTGTGCTTGCTTTAGTATATTTAATAGTTCATTGCGGATGCGTATAGAATAGGCAATAATTGTATTTCCTGAATTTTTACCCATGTAAACCCATTGTTGCTTTTTCAAAAAAGCTTGTTGGGTAATATTTTTATAAAACAACCATCGTTTATAGTCAAATGTACCAGGGTTCCTAGCCGGCGGAATTTCTTTGAATTCTTTTTTCAATACTATTTCATCACCATAATTGAGATGCAAAGCGCGTTCATCTTTCTGAAAATAAACAATTGCTTTTCCAAAAACAATTTCTGTGGGTTTACCATCAACAGACAGAATTTGAACAATTGCTTTTACTGATTTTTCTTTTTCTACAATTGCTTTATCAATACGTGCATGTATCCAGGTTGTGTTCTTTAAATGCTTTGAAAAATGCGCCGTTGAATGTTGATCCATCTTTTCCCTCGTTAATTGAAAACCTATGCTAACTAACAACACATTTAGTATACAGCCATAATACCACGAATTCTTATAGGATTTTAAAGCAGGAAAAATCAGCATTAAAAACAGCAAGCTAAAAAGCACGATTAGCAGGTGATTCAAATGAGGAATGTCAACAGGTGTTAAGATTGCTGCACTAATTCCAAGAATAAGAGGCAGGAGTATACGTAAAAGCGGGGCAGCATTCCAGGGTTTCATCTTTATGTGAAAATGCTGCGAATGTATAGGTTGTCGCGGTCAGGTAAAAATGTAATGAAGTTAGTCTACTTCCACCTCTTTTTAAAAGTCTCGTATTTTCCCTTGATGGCCATTACCAATTCAAATTGAGTAGCGTTTTTAATGAAGCTCTCGGACAGGTTGCAATATTTAATAAACGCATCAAACTCTTCTTCGGATAAATCCATAATATCATGCTTTATATAAATGCGGAAGAGGTCTTTTAAAATGCTGCGTTTTAAATCTTCATTTTCCCACATCGCCACTTTCTGCTTGGATCTGGCAAATTTGCTAAAGCGTTCGTATAAGTAGGTAATAGGGCTTTCCAGCCCGTTTATATCATGGAAATTTCGGTTATAGGCGCGAATTGAATCCAGGTTGGCGATGTCCTTATCAATTTCATTCAATGTACGCGGAGCAAAAACACTTACTTCCTTCAACGCATAGAACAACTTTTCAAGCGGTACATGAATATAAAAGCGATCCCTTTCCGAAGAATCGCTTAAACATATTTTTTTCACTTTAAAACCTATAGCTGAAAAAATGATGGTGTCTGTTTGTCGTGCACTAATAGCAAATTTACTTTCCGAATCGGCAAATGTTCCATTCCCTGTCCGTTCATTAATGACCATTAATCGGGTAAGCGGTAACTTACTATCCTTATCATACGCCTGACCGGAGATTGTTACCAATTTCTGAGCAGCGCAATAGAAAGTAATGCAACAAAGAATACTTGTAATTTTTATTTTATTGAAAAAATTCAATCGTTAAAATTTTAGAAATGCTATTAAATTGCAATCAGAATAAGCTTTGACGATTCTTTACATTTAATGTTACAACCGACTCTGTTGCATAATAATCATGACTCCGACTCCTGCTTAACAGAAGAAATTGTGTTATTCGTTTTTTTTTTCTTAATAAGTTTTGCTTTCGACTCTTCTTTGCGTAACAATCGTTCAATATTTTTTTGATGCGTAATGAGGACCATAATAGCAATAAGGATCGAAAAAATAATGAGCGAAGGAGCTGTTGTCTTAAAAACACCAATTACAATAATAGGAAAACACACCGCTGCTGTGATGGAACTTAGAGAAACGTAGCTTGAAATAAGCAATACGATAATAAAAATACCAATAGCACAAAACGCTGCATAAGGATGTACAGCCAAAATAATTCCAAGCAACGTGGCAATCCCCTTCCCTCCCCTGAACGAAGCGAAAATTGGAAAAATATGACCAACCAATGAGGCGATACCCAACACCAGTTGTAAATTAATCAATTGATTGGAGTTGGGAGAATAATCGCTTAAATAAGCCAGGCAAACAGCCGCAAATCCTTTTAATACGTCAATTAATAACACGGGGATACCTGCCTTTTTACCCAATACTCTAAATGTATTGGTAGCGCCCGCATTACCGCTACCATATTCGCGAACATCGATCCCATAAAAGTATTTACCAATCCATACCGCTGTTGGTAGGGATCCTAGTAAATATGCACCGATAAGAAAAAGTATATTAGATAGATTGATCACTATTCTTCAGCACTTTGAGTTTTACGTAAAAACTGTGTTTTTTTGCTTGGCGGACAAATATTAAATGTAAAGTTTGGTTCGTGTTTGTCCTTATCACCTGCTTTTTCACGTTTATCCGCTTTTAGATCTTTTAAAATAGAGTTAAATGCTTCATTGGAGGATACAGCCAGCATCGTTCCGCGGGTATAGTTGAAGTAGTACCAATTGTTCTGATCAAGTTCCAGGTAAATATTTAAAATATCTCCTCCACGTTTTTTAACTAACTCAATCCTACCATCCACATATTTATTGATCTGTGTTTTATCAATGTTACCAATTCCAATTTTACCTGATGAGGTATAAGAGCGTGTATCCCTGTTCCATTTCATTTTTACATCTGTCAGGAACAATGTCTTTTTCAATTCATCCGGCATCTTTTTATAAGAGCCGTATAAGTTCAACTGGGAAATTAATTTATCAGCTTGTTCCTTTCCAAGTAACTCACGCATCCCTTTTTCAAATACAGGTTTTGAAAAATCCGTAGGTTTCAATTCCGCAGTATTGATGATATGGTCAGCCATCTTATCCAATGCATTTTCTGCAAAGAAGAAATCAAAAGACATTAGCATATCAAAGTTAGTGGAATCCGGGATTAAGAAATGCGTTGCATTTCCAACGGAAAGCACTTTTAATTGTCCAAAATCTCCTCCTAAATCAATTTTTCCCTCTCCATACACTTTACATTGTGTAGTGCTTAAACTTAAATAGTTTCCAGGTAAGGAGCGTTCCACCAATTTTTCTTTGTTGGATATTCTGTATTCTTTTGATGTTTTATCAAAAAATAAGAATCCATCCGCGGGTAAAACATAAGGATCGTTACTGGATTGCTTAGGCGAAAGGAAAGCCGAATAGAAATGTGTTGAATCCGTTGTAACCATCATGGATGTTGCAATTGGTTTGCCACCTATATCTACCGGGTTTGCACTGATAGGAATATAAATATCCGCCGGGTTTACTTCCGACTCAAACTTCATCCATGCTTTCTGAATACCTGCACACTCATGTTTGATACGTACAGCACCATCAAACACAAGGAACTGATTGGACGCTTTTAATTTTACTTTTCCTTTGTAATCAAACATCGGACTTAATTTAAATTTAGAGGTATCCGGGATGTTTGTTTCCGCATACGTTTGATAAGTGGTATCCACGTTGATGTTGCTAAAGTAAAATGTTAATTTGTTCTTTGATTCATCCACGTAATCATAGGATCCCGAACCGAAGTAATTTTTACGTGCTGTAACGTTCACCGTGCAATTATAGAGATTATGATATTTTGTAACCGCATTGGCTACGATTTTCGCATTGTTGAAGGTTTTCATAACCGCATCTTTCAGGATCGTTACACGACCGCTGTCCGGATAAATTCGTGCATCGGCCACATTAATGTATTTTACATCTCTTGCAGTGATAATGTATTTTTTCAAATCATATCTTGCTGCCGGAGATTGGAAACGAAGGGAATCCTGTTTCGGGTGTACAGATATAAATTCAGGACCTTCCAAATCCAAATCGCTTTGCTGCGCGGGTTTTTTATCAGATCCAAGTTCAATTTGGCTGTTGTCCATGAACCATTTAAAGTTATCCATGAAACAGATGTATTGATTTACCGGAAATTTTACAACAGAACCTTTACCGTTTGATTTAAACTCACCAACGCGTTTTGTAAAATCTATGTGCGCCTTGACATTGTCTGTTGCAAACGCCAGTGTTGCGATGTCTTCTGTTTTTAAGCTAAAGTTGGCAGTATCCGAATCAAATACACTGGATTTAAACTTGATAAGTTTTGCATCCAGCTTTGCATTTGAAAAATCGGCTGTTCCGCTTCCAAACAGCTGTTTTGGAGTAAGTGAAAGCGTTCCATTGAATTGTGCCTGCCCGTTATAATCTTTAAATTTTGTCTTCTGATTATTTACATACATCACATCTTTTTTAGGCATCCAATGCATTTTTACGGTATCGCCATGTGTTTGAGGAAACTCCGGCGCTATTTTTTGTTCTTTTATATCAAATGTTTTAGCGATACAATTGGTTGAATCCGGGAAAAAGGTAAAATCATCAGATACGGTGGTTGACGTTACATACTTCAATGAACCATCTCCTTTCAGCCCTTTGTTACTTAAATTAATAGTTGCATTATATGTTCCTTTATCTCCGTACATTGGATAACCTGCAGCAGGAGTTTGGGATACAAAACCGAGCGAATAATCGGGCTGGAGTTTGAGGGACTCTTTAATGGTTGGAAATATTCCGGCAGAAATCAATTCTCCTTTAAAATTTAAACCTGCATTGGAAAAGTTGTCCAAACTGTCAATTGTAAATGGTTCTAAGTGGAAATAAAATTTATCACGGGGATATTTTCCATTTTGAATGCTTCGCTTATCATAATAAGCATAGGAATCTTTAAAACTGTTAAATATCGGGTAATTCGGAAATTCTTTACGCCCTGATTTATTTTTCGGATTATCAATCTCCAAACTTCCGTTAATTTTTTCAATTACTGTTTTAACCCTTACCGGCGGATATTCGCCATAAACGTCTTTTTCAATTGATTGCACAGTGATTCGAAGGGAGTCCACGTTTTTTAAATCGACCATAAATTTATCATAATCGAATGTGAATTCTTTTCCAAAGAAATCAAATCGTCCGGCGTGCACAACACCTCCAAACGAAAAATCGCGATTTCGTTTTAATACGACGGTTTGATCCGTTGGGAATACAAACACTTTTTGAGAGTCACTCATGGCCACTTGTTTTACACCATAGATGGTCATGTCGTAATTCGTCAGGTTAATAGAGGCATTATTTCCGCCGCGTATTACGGATGGAAATTGAATCACGTCATAATCTTCGCGCCCTGCACGTGCACCGATATACGTGAATAGTTTTTCGTTCACATTCACTTCATCACTTTCGGGATTATAGGTAATGAAACCAAAAGTTGAAAGCCTGATAAGACTTGGTGCCACATCTTTCAATGCAAAATGGATATATTTCGCATAGGCCTCTCCAGTAAATTTGTGTTTCGTTGTGTTTCCTAATGATTTATCAAAATCCCGGATACGAATCAATGGGTTTATCTGATCCATTCCCTGAATTCCGTCATAACGATCGGTTCTGAAATAATTACTGGACTCAAACAATCCATCTTCCTGAGAGTTACCGATCAACATCTTTAAACTGATGGTTGGCTCATCTATTTTCCAGGTAAGCTCTTCAAAGTACATATCCACATCGTGGAATGAATTTAAGAAAGGGGATTTGGAAATACCCTCATGTGGACGAACAAGTGAAAGCGTGCGATCAGCGATCATGTATTTCATATTCACACTGGGATGTGTAATGGAATCTTTATCCAATAAAAATTTAACGTTTGCCGCTTCTGCCGATAATTTATCTTTGGTAATCCCCATTAGCTTGGCACCTACAATCAGGAATTTTTTTCCATCCTTGTAAAAAATTAGCTTTGCATCCTCTTCTTTATTACCAGAACCTAAAAACTTTGCACCCCGTTGAAAAAAACCTCCATCATAATCTACACCTTTCGCAATATTCGAAATCTGCATACGCTTGCTATAAGAATCAAAACGGGGATAAGAAATCAGATCCCCGCGCTCCGATACAACCTTTTCCGTTAATACGCCTACCAATGGTTTTTCAAAATAGTTTTTATTGTAAAACACCACTGAATCAGCTGTAAATCCACTTGTTTTAAGCGTAATTTGATATTTTTTAAGCTCTGCCCAAACAACATTGTCTTCCAAACCGGCTCTTTTCCAGTTTACTTTTCCTGTTTCACCAACAAACACCCCTTTGTATGGATAGTAAGTTCCACGCGTATTGTAGATGATTCCACTATCATTTTGGTTGTTGTAACATTTTAAGTCAAGCTTTGGAAATATAACTTTGGGTACGCTGTCGTATTCGAAGATATATTTATTGTTGCTAGAGGTAAACTGAACAACCGATGATTTATAAAATGTGTTGTTAGCAAACAAATTCTCACTCATCTCTAAGTACTCCGAGTAATTTTTAATGCTTTTACCATTTAAAATCTTATTGATACATTCCTGCCAGGTAAGAAAGTTATCTTCACTTTGATTGGAGTTAATGAAATTACTAACGGAGGTTAAATAACTTTTGTATTCGGGTAAAATACGCAGTTTCTTTTTCACCATCAGGTTAAAAGAATTGTAGGTAGCTTTCTTTAGCGCTTCGGTGTATTTTGGGGAGTTCCATATCTTGGTGAACTCCTCCATAAAA
>DASRRA010000262.1:0-4835 GCA_035696085.1 Bacteroidia bacterium
TTTGGTTGAGCTAAGGTCCTTACGTGATTTGCAGGAAGAAAAACCAAGCATACTCAGCGTGAATATGAATAATGTAACAACATTAATAAAGCTGAAACAACTTGTATTTTTCAAGACTCCAAATTTAAATTTCATTTAATCGTACTGAAATCACCTACACTTGCATCCGTCGATTTTCCAGAAAACTGCGCAGAGTTACCGATCATGGAATTACTCAATTCTGCATTTTTTATAGTGCTATTTGTTTGGATGATGCTGTTTTTAACAACCGAATTTTCAATGATGGTACCATCTCCTATGGAAGCATGCGGACCAACGGTTGAGTTTATTAATTTCACATTTTCTCCAATAAAGCAAGGAGGAATAATCGTAGAGTTGGTATTCACTACTGTTTTTGAAACAAGCGGTGTATTTTTTATAAACTCTAAAATACGTTGATTGGTATACACGGTAGCGTCTTTGTTTCCACAATCCAACCATTCAGTTACTTTGCCAGGTGTGAATTTTAATCCCTTGGCTTTCATATTTTCAAGCGCATTTGTTAGCTGGTATTCTCCTTTTTCGCGGATATCATTGTCCAGTAAATATTGCAATTCCTTTTTCAGATTATCACCATCTTTGAAATAATAAATCCCTATAATGGCTAAATCAGAAACAAACTCCTGGGGCTTTTCAACAAAATCAGTGATGACATTTTGTGCATCAATTTTAACCACACCAAAAGGTTTTGGATCCTCTACCTTTTGTACCCAAATGGTGCCTTCTTTTGAGGAATCCATTTTGAAATCGGCCTTGAAAAGTGTATCAGCAAAGGCAATAACCACTTTCCCTGTAAGTGAATTTTTTGCACACATAATTGCATGCGCTGTTCCCAAGGGCTCATCCTGGTAATAAATACTTCCTTTGGCACCAAGCTTTTCAGCAACTTTCACGAGGTTGGTTTCTGCTTCTTTTCCAAAACGACCAACAACAAAAGCGATTTCATCCACTTTCTCATCGCAAACACCAATGATATCTTCAACAATTCGTTGAACCATGGGTTTACCGGCAATTGGAATAAGTGGTTTAGGAGTAGTTAATGTATGAGGGCGCATGCGTTTACCCATGCCTGCCATTGGAATAATTATCTTCATAAACGAAATGGCTACCAATCTTTTCCCCAAAATTGGCGCGCTTTAATTGATTTATAGTTAAAATTTCTCCATTAGGGAAAGGTTAAGAGAAATTTGATAGTTTCATTTTTTCAGAAAACCGCCTAGGTGCCTGTATGCCCAAATCCGCCTTGTCCTCGCTGCGTTTCTACTAATTCTTCTACTTCCAGCCATTCTGCTTGTTCGTGTTTGGCAACGACCATTTGTGCAATCCGCTCACCGTCGTTGATGGTAAAAACCTCGGGGGAAAGATTCACTAAAATTACCTTTATTTCCCCTCTGTAATCTGCATCAATGGTTCCTGGTGAATTTAATACCGTTAGTCCGTTCTTAAGCGCTAATCCACTTCTGGGTCGAACCTGTGCCTCAAAACCAACAGGTAACTCCATAAACAAACCTGTTGGAACAGCAACTCTTTCCAAGGATTTTAAAACAATCGGCTGATCTAAATTTGCCCTCAGATCCATACCTGCTGAAGCAACTGTAGCATAGGTTGGCAGCGGGTGCTTGGATTTATTAATAATTTTAATTTTCATACAAGCTTTCTCAAATTGGTTTTCTCGAATCTCCAAATAACGGCAATAAATACCAAAACCAAAATATTATTCATAAAAAGGTTAAGCGTTGTATAGCTGGTTTTTATCCAATTACTGAATAGATACAAAGTTATAGATAAAGTTAAATAACCCAGGATTCGTTTTATATCATAATTAACAGGATAATGTTTATTTCCCAAAAAGTAGGAGAGCACCATCATACTTGCGTAACAAATGAGCGTTGCCCAGGCTGATCCCATGTATCCAATCTTTGGAATCCAGTAAACATTAAGCACAATGGTGATAATTGCTCCAAAAATGCTTAACAATGCCCCGAAATATGTTTGCCCTGAAAGTTTATACCAAATGGATTGATTGAAAAAGATGCCCAGGAACATATTGGCCAGCAATAAAATAGGTACCACTTTTATCCCTGTTCTGAATTGTGCAGAACCTGCGAAATATTGAATCCATGGTATGTTCATCATGGTTACCAGAAAAATTAAGGAACAAATAATAACAAAAAATTTCATTACGTCGGCCATTACTTCTTTTGAGTCCTTTTCTTTGGAATGCCCAAAGAAAAAGGGTTCTGCTGCAAAACGGAAGGCCTGAATAAAAATCGCCATAATTACAGAAACCTTGTAACAGGCACTGTATATGCCTATTTGAGCCATTGCCTCTTTTTCAGGTAATAAATGCGTTAGTAAAATGCGATCCAATGTTTCATTTACAATTCCAGCCAACCCCGCAATCAATAAGGGCAAAGCGTATTTCATCATGCGTTTCCATAATTCCTTATCAAACTCAAACTTCATATGAATCATATTGGGAAGCAGCATGATGACAGTTATCAGGCTGGCCACCATATTGGAAATGAAAACATAACCTACACCCATTTCCGGATTGAATATTTTTTTTACAAAAGGTTTAAAAACAGAAGAATCAGATTCATAAATGTGTTTACAAAACAGGATAAAAAATAAATTCAGTAGCACGAAAACACTGATGTTAACAAAACGAACGATCGCAAATCGCTTTGCTTTCCCTTGTTCACGGAGTTTTGCGTAAGAGACTGCTGCAAAAGCATCCGCTGCAACAATGATTGCAAACCATATGACATATTCCGGATGGTTCTCGAATTTGATGGATTTTGAAAGCGGACCAACAAATAAATACACAAGGACAATGAATATGAGCGAACTTGTAAATACAGAAATCAGCGCAGTTGAATAAACCAATTGCTTTTGTTCAGGTTCTTTTTGAGAAAAACGAAACAAGGTCGTTTCCATTCCATAAGTTAGCAAAATTAGTAAGAAGGAAGTGTAGGCATATCCAGCTGAATGAAATCCCATCTGAGTGGGCGTAAAATTATACGTAAATAAAGGGTTTAAAAGAAACACCAATAACCTTCCTACTATGGTCGGTAAACCATAAATAGCAGTTTGTGAGGCCAGTTTCTTAAATGGATTCAAACGAATGATTTAGGATTAGATGGTTAGCGTAAAGGGTTCCTAAACATATCTGAAATTAATTCCCGGAAAATACAGCTTTTCTTTTCTCGAGAAAAGCAGATGTTCCTTCTTTGAAGTCTTCGGTAGCAAAACATTTTCCGAATTCTTCAACTTCTGCATTGAATCCGTCTTTGCCTTCTTCGAAATACGCATTTACGCTATTGATAACGCCGGTAATGGCTTTGGGTGATTTACTTTTAATTTTTTCAAGCAGCTCCACTGCTTTTGTCATCAATTGTTCCTGTGGCACAACATAGTTGACAAGTCCTAATTGCAGGGCCTGCTCCGCTGTGAGCATATCGGCAGTCATGTGCAATTCAGTTGCTTTCGTTTTACCAAGGTATTGGATTAATCGCTGTGTTCCGCCATAACCCGCAATGAGTCCAAGATTTACTTCCGGTTGTCCGAATTTAGCATTTTCAGAAGCAATCCGTAAATGACACGACATGGAAAGCTCACAACCTCCGCCCAGCGCAAATCCATTGATGGCGGCAAGGACTGGTTTAGGACTGGTTTCAATTTGTCTGAAAACACCTTGTCCGAACGCCGCTAATTTTTTTCCCTGCTCTACAGAAAGACCTACAAACTCAGCAATGTCAGCACCTGCAACAAATGATTTTGTTCCGGATCCGGTGAATATCATTGCTTTCACATCTTTGCTGGAAATACCGTAGGAAACTGCACTTGCGATTTCCTCCATGGTTTTTTTGTTTAAAGCATTTAGCTTATCCGGCCTGTTGATGGTTATTACAAGAATATTATTTATTTCTGAGGTTAAAAGATTTTCGAATGTCATACGTGTCGTTTTTAACTAATCATAAATAGCTAAATTAAAATCTTATCGCGCGTTGTGTAAGAGGCTATAATTGGATACGAATATACGAAAACAATTGATTGGATAACTGTGGAAAATGCGCCGATTATTTTTGATTATTGCTCGCTATGATGTACAGGTAGCGAAACAAAGAAAGTAGTGCCGACATTCACCTTTGTTTCAAACCAGATGTGTCCGCCTGTGTTTTCGATGATATTTTTTACCATGGCAAGCCCGAGCCCCATTCCCGTATTTTTTGTCGTGAAGTTGGGTGTAAATATTTTGTGAATAACCGATTCATTTATTCCCACACCATTATCAGCAACGATAACGAGGAAATGATTGTTCTGCGATTTTAGAATAACCTGTATCTGTCCTTTTTTACCTTCGGGAATTGCCTGAACGGCGTTTTTCAACAGATTGTTAAATACACGTAATAGTTGCTCACGATCAGCCCAAACCCAGGCTTCTCCATGAAATTCAGATTTAAACTCCAGTTCTATGTTTTCCAGGTCCCGGAATAAAGCAAGAGTGGTTAAAAGTGTTTGTTGTAGATTCACTTGCTCGTAATTTGCTTTAGGCATTTTTGCAAAGTTCGAGAATTCTGTTGCAATGCTGGAAAGTGTATCGATCTGGTCAATAATCGTTTTGGTAACCTGTTCCATCTTTTTGTCCATATCCGGTGCATGATCCTTCCATGTCCTTTGCAAGTGCTGTAGACTCAGTTTCATCGGCGTTAACGGATTCTTAATTTCATGTGCCACTTGTTTGGCCATTTCTCTCCAGGCGCTTTCTCTTTCGGATTTAGCAAGTAATTCCG
>DASRRA010000263.1:0-15176 GCA_035696085.1 Bacteroidia bacterium
GGAGTAATTTATTTGGTGGAACTAAATGCAAACGGTGATACGCTTTGGACAAACTCCATTGATAAAAAAAATGGTGAAGTAGCAACGTTCATAACAGTGATAAATAACGACATTGTCATAAGTGGTTATTACCGTACTTCCAACACAACGTTTGCTGGCTTTGTCATGCGATTGGATGCAACAGGAAAGGAGATCTGGTATAAATCATTACAAACCGATGGTTTTGAATCACCTGTAAACATTGCAGGTACAAGCAGTAATGAAATTGTGGTCGTGGGTACAAAGACGGGGCAGTTGAACATAGTGCGGTTGGATTTTATCAGTGGCTCTATTCTCTCCAATGTGACAAAATCAGGTTATCGTGGCCCTAACGATTTTCAATTGACAGCTGATGGAGGTTTAGTAATCACCGGCGGGTATTATGATAAATCCGGAACATTTTTTATGAAAACGGATCAAAATGGAAATTGAGAACTATCAAATACACACCTTTTAAACGAATCATCATGCCTACATATAAAATTACAGTTGCGATTGTTCTAAGTATTGTCTTATTAACGACCTCCTGCGCACCACAACAGGAGCTTACACAAGACGCAAGCGACAAACAAAAAATTATTTATGATGTAATTCGTCTATCCCTGACGGACCAAAAAATGCCTGCCTATGGGGATTTAAAACACGAAAGAACAGTCTATGTTTACAATCGCTATATCAATTTTATGAATCCAGCACCTGATGACAAGAAGGAGTTCATCAATGAAGTTGATATTCCGAAGAAAGTCGATGGACATCCTGTTCAATTAATTTCCAAGGAAAACATGATTAAGCATGCAAACGCAACCGGTGTACATGAATTTATGTTGGATCTGGGTAGTATTCAAATAGCCGGCGATACAGCAAGTATTGGAATTGACGGAACATATGTAAGCCCGGACGCAGTTGGCGGACATAAAATGAGCGGGGGAGGTGGGATAGCCCGATATGTAAAAGAAGACGGTGTTTGGACATTCAAAGGATTCACACAGTCGTGGATAGAGTAATGCATTCCTATCTTATAGCAGCTGACCGCTGTGATTTCAATAAGTAAATTAAAATAATTCTTAAAATATTTGCGCAACTCAAAAGTTGCACATATATTTGCAACCTGAGAGTTGCATATTTTAATTTACCACAATGAAACCAGATCTATTTCAAGCCATTGCGGACCCTACACGCAGGGCTATTCTAACCTTGATTGCTGTTCAGGCACTAACGCCGAATGCGATGGCAGAAAAATTTGATATGAGCCGTCAAGCAGTATCCAAACACATTCAGGTATTGCAAGAATGTGAATTGATTAAGCCCAAGCCATCGGGCAGAGAAATTTATTATCACTTTAATCCAAAAAAATTGCAGGAGTTTGATAATTGGTTAGCTCAATTAAGAGCCATGTGGGAAACCCAATTCAATCAACTTGACAATGTATTATTAACACTTAAAAAAAACAAAAATAAAAAGCCATGAAAAACAATTTGCAATTTGACTTTACTGTTGACAAAGCAGCAAAAACTGTAAACATCACCAGAGAATTTGATGCGGACCAATCACTTGTATGGGATGCATTTACGAAAGCAGAAATCCTTGATCAATGGGTAGCCCCTAAACCCTATACATCCAAAACAAAATTTATGGATTTTAAAGTGGGCGGACAACGTTTGTATGCAATGGTTGGTCCGGAAGGGCAGGAGGGATGGATCCTCCAGAAGTATACATCCATTACACCAAAAACTAATTTTAAACTGTTTAATTCCTTTGCTGACAAAGATGGAAATGCACAATTACCGGGTTCTGATTGGGACTACACCTTTAGCGAAGAAAACGGAAGAACCATCGTGCGTATTAAAATTTACAACGAATCACTTGAACGCATGGAACGTATGCTGGCAATGGGCTTTACAGAAGGATTTAAAGCAAGTATAGAAAATTTGGATAAAGTGTTGGAAGCCGTGTTAAAAAAATAACCTTTTATTGCTTAATTAAATCGGAATAATGAAACACCAATGTTGAGTCAACTATTGGTGTTTTACTTTTTGCAGTCAAAACAAACCCTTCTTCACTTTCTCTTACTTGGTTGGATTCTTTTTTTAAGTTGGCGGAAATCGATAGATTAAAACTACCTTTGTTGAACACAATCCTTTAAAATGCCCACTAGTTTAAATACCTTCCTCTTTTCCTGGAGCCCGCTCAAATTCCCATGGAAGGAAATTTCCGAGCAAGCGCAATTACTGAGAAACGGTGGAAAGGTTGAAGAAAGCTGGACTTGTGCCAGTCATAAAAAAATAAAGAAAGGTGATCGCGCTTTTATTTCCCTAGTCGGAGTGCAATCACGTGGTTTGTTTGCTTCCGGTTATGTATCATCTGACCCCTATATCGGAAAGAATCGAAAAGGAAATGACGCATATCGTGTATTAATCAATTTGGATGTGCTGCTAGATCCTACTCACGAAGAAATACTTGCATTGGACATACTTAAGTTAGGGCGACTGGAAAGGCAATTGTGGACGCCACAAGCAAGCGGTATCATCATCAAACCTGATTTATGTGATGAACTTGAAGCTGTGTGGGAAGATTTTTTAAATTCAAAATAAACTGGTCGTCATTTTATTACTATTCATAGAACGATAATGCGCTTGACTGAACGAGGTGTAACGAGTTATCACCATGTAGTGAGTTGTTTCCTAATTAGATAGCCATGTTTAAAGCGGTTTCGGGGAATATTATCCCCGCAAACCGGCGCTTTTACAGGGTTTTTTCTGTTTATATTTACGACTTCTTATTTTTTTATATATTAATATTGGAAACACAAGTAACATTTTTTTTGATTGACGATGATGAAGATGACCGGGAGTTATTTGAAGTCGCACTTGAAAAAATACACATCCCCATTAAATTTAAAAGTGCTGCGAATGGCATAGAAGCATTGCAATCACTACAAGTAGATGTAGCACTACCGGATTATATTTTTCTTGATTTGAATATGCCTCAAATGGATGGGCGGGAGTGTTTAATCGCTTTAAAAAACGATACACGACTAGCGCAAATTCCCGTCATCATTTTTTCTACCTCCAATGATCCTCGTGATAAAGAAGATACACAAAAATTGGGAGCCATCGATTTTATTACAAAACCATTTAAAACAAGTGAGCTTACAAAAGTGCTCAGCGAATTTATCACGAAAAATTATCTTACACTTAAATAACACCCCGAATGAAAAACGAATCAATTAAAATATTCCAGAAAAAGAAAAATGCCATTTTGGAAAAATGGATGAATTTGCAACTGATTGACGAAACATTACGAGAGGACTTGATGAGCAACGAAGATCTTCGTATACAATCTGAAGAATTATTGAATGCCATCATCGATGTTGTAAATGATACCAATTTGCAGGATGTGAATTCATCTGATTTCGAAAATATAAATGAAATACTTTCCTCTATTTCTATTTCGCGTGCAAAGCAAGGTTATAGTCCACGTGAAACAGGAGCCTATATTTTTAGCTTGAAAGAAGCATTGCTTAACATACTAGGTGAAGAGATAAAAGATTCCGACACATTATACAAGCAAAGTATGCTGATAAGTAAATTAATGGACAATTTTGGGATCAATACGTTCGAAACATTCATCAAAGGAAGAGAAGAAGTGATTCTTCGTCAAACAGATGAAATCACGGAAATTTCAACACCGGTAATTCGGGTTTGGGATGGTATACTTGCTTTACCCATCATTGGAACACTTGACAGTAGCCGCACACAAGTGGTAATGGAAAACTTATTACAAGAAATCGTGGATACGGGTTGCGGAATAGCCATATTGGATATTTCCGGTGTACCTGCAGTCGATTCACTGGTGGCACAACATCTTATTAAAACAGTTGCTGCTACACGCTTAATGGGTGCTGAATGCATCATCAGTGGAATCCGTCCGGAGATAGCACAAACTGTTGTGCATTTAGGAATTGACCTTTCTCAAGTTATCACCAAATCAACATTGGCAAGTGCTTTGAAAACGGCATTTGATATTTTACGATTAGAGGTGAATAAAAAACAAAAAGTAAAAATACAGTAGTAATAAAGAACGATGGAAAAAATCCCTATTCTGAGAATGGGTCAGTTCCTGCTGGTCACCATACAAGTAGACTTATATGACCAGCTGGCAGAAAACTTAGAATCTGACCTGATAAACATGGTAAAGAAAACCAATGCAAAAGGTGTATTAATAGACGTATCTTCCGTATCGATTATTGATTCGTTTATGGGAAGAATACTTGGCAACATTGCAACCATGTCAAAAATTATGGATGCGGATACGGTGGTTGTAGGTATGCAACCAGCAGTTGCCATTACACTTGTTGAACTAGGACTTCCGCTAAAAGGCGTACATACCGCTTTGAATGTGGAGAAAGGTATGGAATTATTAAAATCTAAAATTCTTCCCGGAGAAGAATATCAGGAAGAAGATGACGATCACGCCGATAGTACTGAATAAAGATTCCATTGTTATTACAAAAGAACAAGACGTTGTTCCCTTCCGGAACAGGGTAAAGGAGTATGCAGTTAAGATAGGTATGAGTCTGGTAAATCAAACCAAATTGATTACAGGCGCCAGTGAACTCGTACGTAATATGCTGAAGTATGCGAAAGGTGGTGTTGTAAAAATTGAAGTGCTGAGCAGAGGAAGAGAAAATGGCATTCGTCTGATCTTTGAAGACAAAGGCCCTGGAATTCCGGATATCAATAAAGCAATGACAGATGGTTTCTCAACCGGACGTAGTATGGGGCTTGGTTTACCCGGCACCAAGCGCCTAATGAATGAATTTGACATAAAATCACAAGTGGGAGAAGGTACAATAGTCACCGTTGTAAAATGGAAAAATGGATAACATTCTTTTCCATAGGTATTTGATTGAAGAACGAAGCTATGTGTCTTTTATAAAACGGGAAATTCACAATCTTGTGAAACCTGTATTTAATGAACGCCGGACCGGTGAAGTGGATATCGTCGTATCGGAGATGTGTTCAAATCTTATTAAATATGCTAGAAAAGGTGAACTACTTTATCGGTTAAGTAAAGAAGATGATCAGCCTGTTTTTGAAGTTATTTGCCTGGATAACGGCCCAGGAATAAAGGACATTAATTTTTTTATTAAAGATGGTGTATCTTCTAGAAATTCATTAGGACAAGGCTTAGGTTCTATCATGCGCTTGAGCAACTTCGCTCAAATATATTCTAAACCCGATATGGGAACCATCGTGTATTCAAAATTTTACAATGATCCCGAGTACATCGTCCCTAAAAACAAGCTGCTAGTTAGATCCATTAATATCGCAAAACCTGGAGAAAGTGTTTCGGGAGATGGATTAAAGGCAAGATTATTGGGCAATTATTCTCTGTTTTTAATAGGGGATGGTCTTGGACATGGGCCACAAGCGAAAGAAGCGATAGACAGAGCCATCAGCGTTTTCGATGAAACGATGTCAGATGATCCCGCCGTAATTATTCGGGAAATAAATGCGGGTGTAAAAAAAACGAGGGGATTGGTAGGAACAGTTGTTGTTTTGAATCATGAAACAAAAAAAGGCAGCATGTGTGGAGTTGGGAATATTAGTTCACGCATACAACAAGGTTTGGTAAGTAAAAATTATACTCCTAATAATGGTATTATTGGAATGAATATACCAACGCGGATCGAAAATTTTTCATTTGACCTTGAAAAAATGCAGCAATTGATTTTTTGTTCCGATGGAATACGTACTAAATGGGATTTGATTAAATATTCAGGTATTTTAAAATATGACCCCATGATGCTTGCGGCAGTATTATATAAAGACAATGCACGCTTAACCGATGATATGACTATATTAATAATTAAAACGGCATGATAGAAATAGTAAAGATTGATTTAGAAAATGAATTGGATCTTATTCTGACGCATAAAAGAAGTATGAAGCTTGCTGAATTGTGCGGCTTGTCCGTACTGACGCAAACATCTTTTGCAACGGCCGTTTCAGAGGTATCACGCTGTGTAATCGGGAAAGAAGCAAATAAATCATCGTTACATTTAGGAATCAATACCTTACCTAATAACAGGAAAGAATTAATGGCTACATTGAATTCCAATTTTGAGTTTGAGAAGCGAAATGAAGATTCTATCAAATATGCAACAAGGTTAGCAGATACAGTAAAAGTAAATCGTCAGAAGCACCGAACTCAAATCAATATAACTGAAAAGATAAATTTCAGTGGCCTTCTAAACGAAGCGAGGATAGATGGCTTTATCACTTACTTTGAAAAAGAGCTACCCATCTCTCCATATGATGAAATCCGAAAAAGAAATATACAGTTACTGGAAGTTTCAGAAAAATTAAGAGAAAGCGAAGAGCAGTATAAACGGCTGACAGAAACATTACCCCTGATGATTTTTACGACCAATGCCGCAGGTATGCTCACTTATGGAAATCATTGGTTAAAAACCTATTTCGGTTTGACGGAGATTGTTCCTGGAAAAATTAATTGGATAAATTTGCTGGAAGTGCAGGAACATAAAAATGTTATTCCACTTTGGGAAAAATCACAGCTCTCTAAAATTACCCTTAGACTGGAGGCAATATTAAAATCATCAACCAAAAATGATAACTTCTGGCATTTAATATCGTTATTACCTTTAGAAAATGAGGAAAAACAGCTCGTCGGCTGGACTGGCTTTTTTGTAGACATCCACGCACAAAAATTAGTGGAGGAAACATTGAAGAATAATGATGAACTAAAAGTAGCACAAAAGCAGCTGTTATCATCGCAAGTTAAACTGGAAGAAAATGTTAAAGCATTGAATAAATCCAATCATGATTTGGAACAGTTTGCCTACATCGCCAGCCATGATTTGCAAGAACCATTACGTAAAATCAGAAATTTTACGGAGCTGCTTGAAACCAATTTTCATGAGCCGGAAATGGCCAAAAAATATTTGGCAAAAATTGATGTGGCATCTAATCGTATGTCCACATTAATCAGAGATGTGCTGAATTACTCACGGCTATCACGCAACGAGATGAATTTTGAAACAGTGGATTTGAATAAGGTGGTAGCACATGCTGTTTCTGATGTAGAATTAATCGTCGAAGAAAAAGGTGCAACATTAAAAATAGAACAGCTGCCAAAAATTAACGGAATGGAACTTCAGTTAAAGCAATTGTTTTATAACCTTATCAACAATGCGTTGAAGTTTAGCGCAACAAAGCCATTGATAAAAATTACCTGCAAATCCCTCACGGAAGCTGACATTGAAAAGCATAAAGATCTTCATCCAAAAACAAAATATATTGAAATAGCAGTTGCTGATAATGGAATTGGATTCGACCCCCGCTACGCTTCTCAGGTATTTACCATCTTTAAACGGCTTCATGCCAAAACATCCTATGAAGGCACCGGAATCGGTTTGGCCCTATGCAAAAAAATTGTAGACAATCACCACGGATCTATTTCTGTTGAAAGTGAACTGGGAAAAGGAACAACTTTTTATATCGTGTTGCCGGTAAGTTAATCTTGTTGAAAATTGTAAGCACGATATGATTTTAATCATATCCCCACCTGACGTAATTCACTAACTGAATTTTAAAAAATAAGGACATTTAACATGAACTATGTTATCCACATGTCCAAAAAAGAAAGTGTCGATAGAATTCAATGCAAAATGCATTTCAAATCTATTTTTTATGAACTGAATGCTGATGAGTAGGAGGCTTTAACACTAGTTACCCAGTCTATACATCTGAAGAAAGGCGAATCTATTTTCACTGAAGGGGGATATCCTCGGGGTCTGTACTATGTCGATTCAGGAAAGATAAAAGTTATTCAGATAGGAATTGATGGAAAGGAACAAATCATACATCTTGTAAAAGATGCGGATGTAATGGGTTACCGTGCAATTTTGAGTAACGACCGGTATTCCTGTTCTGCCGTGGCAATGGAAGATTCCTCACTTTATTTTATTCCCAAACATGTTTTCTTTTCATTGATAGAAAAAAACGTAAAATTTGCATTTCAATTATTTCAATTGTTTTCAAAGGAATTGAAGGAAGCCGAAAAAAAAATAACAAGTATTGCAGGATAAAATTCGATTGGTGCTTACCTCACCATTTGATCCGGAGAGCGAAATATCCAATCACATTCGCAAGCATGGAGATGGGGTAAAAGTGATTGCCCTCTGGGTAGATGATGCGCGCGCTGCATTTGAAGAAACGGTGAAACGCGGTGCAAAGCCTTATATGAGTCCAACCGTCGAAAAAGATAAAGACGGAGAAATTGTGAAATCCGGAATTCACACGTATGGAGATACGGTACATATGTTTATTGAACGTAAAAATTACAAGGGCCTATTTTTGCCGGGATATGAAAAATGGAACAGTGAATATAAGCCAACACCAATTGGATTAAAATATATTGACCACATGGTTGGAAACGTCGAGTTGGGTGCAATGAGTCAATGGTCAGATTTCTATGAGCAGGTGATGGGCTTTGCAAACCTTGTCACATTTGATGATAAAGATATTTCCACAGAGTATACAGCACTGATGAGTAAAGTGATGACCAACGGCAATGGGCGAATCAAATTTCCAATCAATGAACCCGCGCATGGCAAAAAGAAATCGCAAATTGAGGAATACCTGGATTTTTATCGTGGTCCGGGATGTCAGCACATCGCTGTAGCAACAGATGATATTGTATTCACGATTTCTGAAATGAGAAAAAGAGGCGTTGAGTTCCTATATGTTCCGGGTACCTATTATGATACAGTAAAAGATCGTGTTGGAATTATAGAAGAGGATATCAATGAATTAAAAAAATGGGGAATTATGGTTGATCGCGATGAAGATGGTTACCTGTTGCAAATATTTACCAAACCCGTGGAAGACAGGCCAACATTGTTTTTTGAAATCATTCAACGCAAAGGAGCAAAATCGTTTGGGAAAGGCAATTTCCAGGCACTGTTTGAATCGATAGAGGCGGAGCAAGCACGAAGAGGAACACTTTAGAGCGAGTGGTGTGCGCTCCATCTTCAATGACCTGCCAATGCTTTGGTAGGTCATTTTTTACTCCCTTTTCCCCTGAAACCAAATCCCTTCCCTTCTCGTAAAAATCCCTACCTCAACTAAGCAAATACGATTACTTTTTTAATGATTCAGTAGCTTCATTACGCATTTACCTATTTATATGTTAAAATATGATGCGCTATAAATCCGTATTAAAATCGTTTCTCTGTTTGGGGTTTATCTGCTGCGCCCATTTCCTTCCTGCTCAAAATCAAAAGCTCGACAGCCTTACGACTCTTTTTAATAATTACCACAAAGCCGATGTGCAAAAGGTAGACCTGCTTATTGCTGTTTGCGAAGCCACGCAAGGTGAAAAAAATAGAAAAGAGTTGCTGGAAAAGTATGCGCCTCAATTAATCAACTTATCCATTCAAACAGGTTCCAATAAAGGTAGGGCCTATGGTCTTCTCTACATGGGAGATTCAAAAAGTTTGAATAGCGAAAGCGAAAAAGCGATTGATTATATCGAGCAGTCGTTAAGGACCATGCAGGAAATAAAAGATAAAGCTGGTATGGGTAAATGTTACCAGGAGCTCGGGCAATTAATGAGGACTGTGGGTAAACAAGAAAAAGCAATTGATCACTTTTTAAAAGCAATTGAAATACGCAAGGAAATCAAAGACACGAACAGCCTTTCCGGCAGTTTAATGAGTTTAGGAACCGTTTACGATCATATCGGCAATTACGAACAATCCTTGAATTATTATTTTCAAACGCTTCACTACTCCGAAGCAATGGGGGATAAAAACAGAACGTGTGAAGCGTATATCTGCATAGGGATCGTATTTTATGAACAATCCAAATACCAGGATGCCATTGACAATATGAACAAGGCGTTGGTTGCCGGCGGAGAAAAAATCAGCAAACAAAATTTAATTTACATCAACAATAATCTGGGTATTTCCTACCTGGGGTTGAGAAATTTTAAAAAGGCATTGGAGTATCAGTTTATGACACTTCATCTTTCGGAAGAGATAGGTGATGACAGGGGATATGTAATGTGCAATGGCAATATTGGTGGTATTTACCTGGAAATGAAAAATCCAAAAGAAGCTTCCAACTATTATTTGAAAGCAATTGAAAGGGGCGAAAAAGTAAATTATGCCATCGGGCTCACTTTTAGTTATAATGGGATGGGAAGCTGTTATAAAGGGATGAATCAACCGGGGCAAGCAATTACTTATTATCTGAAGGCATTAAAGACGGCTAAAGAAATAAACTACAAGAGCGAAATGCGCACTTCGTATATGTATCTTTCAGAGGCCTATGAGCAACAGAATAATTATAAAGATGCGCTCCTGTATCATAAATTGTATTCAGATTTAAAGGACTCTATTTTAAATGAAGAAAGTTTAAAGCAAACGACAGAGTTGAATGTACGGTATGAAACCGATAAGAAAGCAAAGGAGATTGAACTGCTTACCAAAGATCAGGAGTTAAAAGATAAGACCTTAAAACAACAGCGGTTGGTGCGTATTGGACTAATCATTGGTTTGGGTTTATTTTTAGTAATCTCTTTTTTATTATTAAATCGTTACCGTTTTAAACAAAGAGCAAACCTTATTCTGGAAAAACAAAAACAGGAAATTCATCAAAAAAATGTGCTCATTACCGATAGTATTGATTATGCAAAAACAATACAAGAAGCAATTTTACCGGATGATGAAAAGCTGGCATCCGCCTTCCCTGAATATTTTATTTTATATAAACCAAAAGCTACTGTAAGTGGTGACTTTTACTGGATCACCAAAAAGAACAATGAAATTATTTGCGCTGTTGCAGATTGCACAGGGCATGGTGTACCCGGCGCATTCATGTCCTTGCTTGGACACAACATGTTGGATAATGCCATATCCCAACCGGGCGTTTCAACTCCTGGTAGTATACTCACCGTACTCAATCAAGACATCGTTGCGCGTTTTTCACAGAATCATGAATCTTCCAAACATGGAATGGATATCGCCATCATTAGTATGAATGAAGCAACAGGACAGTTTCAATATGCGGGTGCTAAAAATGCCGTTTATCATGTAAGAAATAAAGTGCTGACGGAAATAAAAGCAGATAAGCATTCCATAGGAACAGTAACCAAGGAGGACGGTGTTCTAAACTATACCAATCATACGAGCCGTCTTGAAAGAGGTGACATGATTTATTTGTTTTCAGATGGGTTTCCGGATCAAAAAGGAGGAAAGGATAAGAAAAAATTTTTTTATCCACCCTTTAAAGAGTTACTCACCAATATTAGCATACTTCCTGTTCATGAGCAGAAGAACCGTCTTGACGAAGTTATTACATCATGGATAGGTGGAGGTGAACAAATAGACGATATCCTGGTAATGGGTATACGTTCGGTTTAATTTGCCACAATCCCCTCGGTAATTGTCCATTTTCCCCCTTGAAAAGTCCCGAAAATTCTGGCAATTTTGTTGTGCGAATTGGTTCAATTCGGTTGATTGGTAATCATAATCAACAATTATAAATGCATATCTAAAGGACCTAATAACATGGATACAACAACAAGTTTACAAGAGCAAGTGAACACCACACTTGAACAATTTATTTCAGAATTTAAGACGGTAGCAGATGACATCATCAATGCAGAACCTAAACAAGGAACCTGGACTATCGGTCAGCTTGGTCAACACATTGCTTTGGGAACCGCGGGTGTGCCTGATCAAAAAAATGAGCCTGCAAATAGGCCTGCTGACAAATTTGAAACAAGCATACGCGAAGTGTTTTTGAATGAGAAAGAGAAATACGATTCACCAAAATTTCTGGAGCCGGAAAAGAAACGATATCAAAAGGAAGAATTGTTGAGCAAATTGGAAAGCAATAAAGAATTATTACTGAAAATTATCCAGGAAAAAAAATTAGATGAATTATGTTTGGATGAAGCAGCACCAGGTTGGGGACATCTCACCCGTTACGAATGGATAAAGCTCATCATTTACCACACGCAACGACACATCAAACAATTAAAAAAGTTAAAAGCGTCGTTTGGATTAGCGATGCAAGTGAATTAGGAAATAAAAAAGTCGCTTCGATAAGCGGTTTTTTTATTTTCTAGCGGTATTGTTCATTTAATTATTCATAGAAATCGGTAGGTCATTTTTTGAATTTTTTGTTGCTTTTTGTTTCAGGACAAAAAGAAAGGAATATCTTTAATATTTAGATAGCAGCAATTAAATTAAAAAACATGAATCAGAAGTTATCAATCATCACAATACTCATCTGCTTAACCTTTAAAACAATGATGGCTCAAATGGTCGGTGGTGACAAAGACAAACACGGTTGCAGAGCATCTGCAGGATACACCTTTTCCGTTATTAAAAAAGAATGCATTCGTGTATTCGAACAACAAGTTATACTTAATGAAGTAAATCCTGCTGACTCTTCTACAAGCATCTCCGCAGTTATATTTAGCGACGATAAAAAGAAGGCGGAAATTTTTATTCCTGGTTCTAAAGCAAGTATTGTACTTTCCAGAAAAGGAAAAGAAGGAGGTTATGTTTGGAAAAAAAGTAAATACGCACTTGTACCAAAAGGCAGCGGATATTCTTTGAAAAAAGCAGACAAAATAATTTTTGAAAGCAAAGCCTGAAGTCTGCCAATGATGTCGAATCAAAACAGGTTAAGATTAAATTTTAACTGGTTAATCATATTAATTTATCGGCGAACATAAATAATAATTTGCTGGAATTTCTCTGTAATCCTTATGAATAAAGAGGGGCAAGCCTTCCCCGCGTTTTTACGGTTCGTTTTAATTCATGCTGTAGGATTAAAACCACACATATCTCAAAAAATTATTAACAATAGGTCCCTCCAGTAATCATTTAAAATGAGATGGTTTAGGTAGAACCGCTTTTTTATCGTATTCGAAAACACCTTGGAACACCTAGTAAAATCAGTGGTTTCGGAATCCATTAATAGTTCTTGAAATGTTAAAAGATAACAGAAGTAATTATAAATGATAATGTTATAAGGCTTTTCCAAAGGAAAATAGTATAAAATATAACTTTCTTTTTTAGAAGTCGAAATGTATATTTGATACAGACGGTAGTTCTCTTTCAGAATTATTGTGAGAATCGATGTCCCCAATTATTAACTTAAATTAATTTCCATGAAAAAAAATTTTCTTTCTTTTTTAACATTGGTTTTCTTTGCGTTTGGTGTTGCAAATGCACAGAATCCCGTAAACGATTGTAGGTTACAGGCGGAATTTACATTTAAATCGGACAGTTGTACAGTATCGTACACTGACAAAAGTACTGCTGACAAAGGATCTACAATTTCGAAGTACTACTGGAGTTTTGGTGATGGTACTGTGGATTCAACTCAAAATCCAAATCATACCTATAAACGATCAGGAAAATTCGAAGTGTGTTTAGCAGTTGTGGCTACTAATGCAAAAGGTAAAAAATGTACGGACAAGCAATGTCATGAGGTGTATGTAAAAGGTTGTGGAAGTACAATCGATTCAACCCGTTGCCGTTTGGATGCAAATTTCGAATTTAAAACAGATAGTTGTACTGTTACATTTGCTGATAAAAGCAAAGCAGAAACAGGAACAACAATTACTGGCTGGAAATGGAACTTTGGTGATGGAGATTCATCCAATGTTCAAAATCCAACACATAAATATGTACGCTCAGGTCACTATAATGTTTGTGTAACAATTACTGGTAAAAACGTATTAGGTAAAACCTGTTTTGACAGAGAGTGCCGTACAGTTGAAGTAAAAGGTTGTGGTAGTACAATCGACTCTACATATTGTCACTTAAATGCAAAATTTGAAGCGAAAAAAGATAGCTGTACTGTTGCGTTTACAGATAGGAGTACTGCAACTTCAGGATCTACAATTACTGGTTACAAATGGACTTTTGGTGATGGTGATTCATCCCTTTTACAAAATCCATCACATACCTATAAATTCTCTGGTCATTATTTCGCTTGTTTAACAATCACAGGTAAAAGCTTATCAGGTAAAGTATGTACTGACAGACAATGCTACCCAATTGAAATTAAAGGTTGTGGTGTAGATACAACGCGTTGCCGCTTATCAGCAAAATTTGAAGCAAAAACAGATAGCTGCACGGTAACGTTTACAGATGGTAGTAAAACAGGAACAGGAACAACAATCACTGGTTACAAATGGAAATTTGGTGATGGCGATTCCTCCAATGTTCAAAACCCAACTCACAAATATGCACACTCAGGTAAATACCAGGTATGCTTAACTATTACTGGTAAAGGTTCAACAGGCAAAGTTTGTACTGACAGAGAGTGCCGTCAGATCTTCATCAAAGGTTGTGGAATAGATTCTTCAGCTTGCCGCTTAAAAGCAGACTTCTACTATGATAAAGACAGCTTAATTATTAAATTCAAAGATAAAACAGTTGCTACTCCTGGTACAACAATTAAAAAATGGTACTGGTCATTCGGAGATGGAACAGTTGATTCCGTTCAAAATCCAACACACGTTTACAAAAAAGATGGTATTTACAAAGCTTGCTTAGTTGTAGTAGCTGTAAATGCAAAAGGTAAAGAATGTAAAGATATGGAGTGCGGACGTGTAGGTGTAGGACGTTTCCGTAGAGATGAAGCTGAATTAGCCGATGGAGCAAGCAGCGCAAGTATTTCTTCATTGAAATTGTATCCTAACCCTGCAAATGAATCAGTGAACATTAACTTTAATGTAGAAACTGCTGGTCAGGTAAACATTACAGTAACAGATATTCAAGGACGTGTTCTTGCAGTTGTTCAAGACGCAAACATGGTAGTAGGTGCACACAATGTACAATGGAATGTAAATGTAAATTCAGGTTTATATTTAGTAACCATTAGAACTGCTGCTGGTGTTGAGCAACAACAATTGTTAATTCAAAAGTAGTTCGTAGTAACAATTAATAAGGTTAATTTTGAAACGACTGTCACGAAAGTGGCAGTCGTTTTTTAGTTATTTTAAATTAAATGTACATAGTGTGTTTTTTTTATACACAGAATGAAAATGAATTTTTAAATTTTTCTGTGAAAAAAAATCAT
>DASRRA010000264.1:0-6958 GCA_035696085.1 Bacteroidia bacterium
CAACAACAGCTTTATTGATGGCCCTATCATTAAAAAAACAACTGCTACAACGGCTTATGTTTTACCAATCGGTAAGATAAGTCCGAACAATGAATACCGCCCGCTCAAATTAACACCCGCTGGTACAACCACCACCACTTACATTGCAGAATATTTTTATGGTCAGCCTACCAATAATACAGATGTGGGAACAGGCGTAAACCATGTAAGCGAATTGGAAACCTGGACTGTTCAGCGTAGTAGTGGTACCGAAGATGCAAAAATAGAACTTTCCTGGAATGCAAATAGCGTAGTAAGTGATAACACCACCGATCTATTGGTTGTTCAGGATGCAGGAACAACCGGTCCAAGATGGGTAAACCGCTGCTCCTGCAACACCACAGGCACCACTGCAAGCGGAACAATTGAAACCACGACTTACATGAGTTTGTTTGGAACTTCGTATCCATTCACGTTAGCCTCACCACATGCCACCAATAATGAATTGGGAAACAGCCGGTATTCTGTTGCAAATGGCAATTGGAACAGCACATCCACCTGGGCTATTCGCAGTGGAGGACCAAGCGGTGCATCCGTACCTACCAACACCAAACGTGTAATTATTGAAGCCGGTAACCGTGTGGATATAGATGTAAATGCCAATGCATTAAAACTAACACTTGGAAACAATGGCTCGGGAATACTTGATTTTAATGCCACTACCAACGATGTGATTGTTGGATCAGAAGGTGTGATCATAAATTTTGGCAGTGATGTAGAAGGTACAAACACGGCTGCAGTTTTAAGAACATCCGGAGATTTAGCTATAAATGCTGATCTTTCCATAGAAAGCGCTGATAATGTAACGGCCTCTAACTACACCGTAATGAGGGAAACCACCGCATCCAAATTATGGAGCGGTACTGGCACCGTGCCTAATTTTACAAATAATGCATCTACCATATTAATAGGTAGTGCTACTGTTAAGACGGCTTTGGGTGGATCCGCACAAATCATCAATGCCGGTTCCATCAAGTTAAACGGACCTGCCGCATCCATCACCGCCAACATGATAGATAATACCACATTGACTCCTAACACCATGGAATTCAATAACACGGTTGCCAACTTTGATTTCACTGCCAAAGCCACCACGTTTTACAATTTGATTCTAACTGGTGCATCTACGAAACGCCCCTCTGTCGCCTGGACAGTGAATGGCAGTCTTACTCTAAATGCAGGACTTACACTGGATCAAAATACAAACGACAATGATATTATTGTAAAAGGTGATTGGATCAACAATGGCGCAACCTTTACACCAAGCACTACTTCCACCTGCGAAGTAACGTTAAGTGGCTCTTCCGAACAACGCGTTACATCCGGAGGAAGCGCTTTTGGAAATTTAATCATTAATAATTCTTCTTCCACCGGAATTGTTTTACAAGACGCGATGCAAATTGATAATGGTCGTTTACTTACGTTATCAGACGGTTATCTATTTTTAGGTAATAATAATATCACACTGCTTACTACCAATGTAAACCCTGCCAGTGCATCATCAGGCAGCTTCATTGTTACGGATGGTACAGGTAAGCTCCGAATAGAAGCCATAACCGGCAGCAGAACATTTCCTGTTGGCTCCTCTGGCAATACAACCGATTACACACCCGTTATTATCGACAATACAGGAGGTACTTCTGATCGCTATGATGTAAGCGTTTGCAACAATGTTTATCAGGATGGAAATTGCTCTGGCGGAACAATTATCTCTACAAAAAGTATTGATAAAACCTGGAACATCAGCGAGAATGTTGCCGGAGGTTCCAGCGTGGATCTTACTTTACAATGGAATGCTGCACAAGAGTTAAGCTCATTTGATCGCACAACGAGTTTTATCAGTCACTATACCGGTGGTAAATGGGTTCAGCAACAAGCATCCGGAAATGCCAGTGGATCCGGACCATATACCCGAACGGTAACCAATTTGACAGGCAGCTTTTCACCCTTTGCAGTGGGTTCATTTAATTCCCCGCTTCCTATTGAATTATTAAACTTTCATGCAAATCTGGTAAATAGCAGCGTTGTTTTGGATTGGGCCACTGCATCCGAAACAAACAATGATTATTTTTTAATTGAGCGTTCCGGCGATGGCTCTGTATTTGAAACGATTGCTCAACTGGACGGAGCAGGTAACAGCATTCAAAAACTGAACTATGTTACTACAGATGCTTCGCCTCTCACAGGCATTTCATATTACCGCATCCGACAAGTAGATTTCGATGGCAACTACACACTTTCACCAATAAGAAACATCAACTATTCTGCAATTGGCGCCGCTTTAAATCCAGTTGCTTTTAGCGTATATCCGAATCCAACAAAAAGTTCCGCTCAACTTTTCTTTCCAAACATAAACCCTAATCAAACTTTTAACATAGCTGTTTATGATATTTCAGGCAAATTGATTTATTCAGTTGTTACGACGCTTAACGAAACAGTTTCCATCGTTGGGTTACCAGATAATTTGACTCCAGGTGCTTATTTTATTCAATGCTCGTCCGAAGGAAACAGGCATATTGAAAAGTTAATTATTCTTGCTGAAAATTAAGGATCATTTTTTATGTTTAGTATTTATGATAAGAATTGCAGTACAAGTAAAACCAAACGCTTCTAAAGATGAGATTCAGATGGATGAATCCGGAAATTTACTGATCAAAATAAAAGAAGTGCCTGCCGATGGTGCTGCAAATGCCTACCTTCTAAAATTCCTGTCCAAAGCCTGGGAAATCCCAAAATCCAGTATCGAACTCGAAAAAGGGGAAACCAGCCGTTTTAAGAAACTGCTGCTACATATGGACCGGCCTGCATTTGATGCCATTCTGCAACGCTATAAAAAATAAGGCGAGGCTTTGTGTTCAATCTCCTGTTTACAATTATCTTTGCATTCAATTAAATTTTGTTATCTAAGAATTAATGAAAAGATTATCTATTTTGATGCTTGCGTTATTGTGCATCACAGGTTGTAAGGAGGAAAAAAAGACGGAGGAAAAAAAGATCACAACCCAACCTGAGACCTTTGTTCCAACAATTGAATATACGCTCGTTGAAAGTATCCCCCACGATACTGCTTCTTATACCGAAGGCTTACTTTTCCATAATCAACAATTATTTGAGAGTACGGGCTCACCTGAAAGTTTACCATACACAAAATCTGTCTTTGGCGCTGTTGACCCAAAGACAGGAAAAATAGATGTCAAAGCCGAATTGGATAAGACACAATATTTCGGAGAAGGAATCACCTTTCTCAATGATAAAGTATACCAGTTAACCTATACCACACAAATTGGTTTTATATACGATGCTAAATCGTTTAAGCAGCTCGGGCGATTCAGTTTCTCCAATACAGAAGGTTGGGGCTTAACAACAGATGGCAAATCCATTATCATGAGCGATGGTACCAATGTATTGACCTATCTTGATCCTGCCACATTAAAACCTACGAAGACATTAAGTGTACGAAATGCAGGCTATGCAGAAGATTATTTAAATGAATTGGAATACATCAATGGGTTTATCTACGCCAATATCTGGATGAAAAATTACATTGTTAAAATTGATCCTGCTACCGGAGATGTGGTAGGAATATTAGATGTATCCATGTTGCTAAACAAAGCAAAAAGCAAATATGCACATTCCGATGTAGTGAATGGCATTGCTTATAATCCGGATACAGATAAGATTTATGTCACTGGAAAATTATGGCCGGAAATTTATCAAATCAACTTTAAACATTAGGTTTTAATTATTTTTAGATTGGTGTTTGTGCTGAATAGATCGTTTTTGAATTGGAGATTATTTTTAATTAATAAAAGTAACCATGAAATTTGTTCATCTGTTTATTCTTCTGACTGTACTTGCATTTCATGCTAAGGCACAAAAGCTAGATAACATCAAAAAAGATATTGTCAAAAAAGTAAACACGCTTACTCAAAAACAGAAAACACCTCTTAAACAAGTAGCCGTTAACCTGGAAAATGTAGAATACCCTTTTCCTGTTCATTACCTCGATTTAAATTTACAAGGTCAATCCCTGAAGATGGCTTATATGGATGTGCCGGCAAAAAAGCCGAATGGAGAGACGGTACTGCTGATGCATGGCAAAAATTTTTGCTCTGCCTATTGGAAAAAGACAGCAACTGATCTTTCAAAAGCAGGATATCGCGTTATCATGCCTGATCAAATCGGTTTTGGAAAATCCTCCAAACCGGTAACCTTCAGTTATTCTTTTCAATTGCTTGCGCAAAACACCAAAAACATGTTGGATACGCTGGGCATAAAAAACGCTGTTGTTTTGGGACATTCCATGGGAGGCATGCTTGCCACACGCTTTACACTCATGTACCCCGATTTTGTAAAAAAACTGATCCTCGAAAATCCAATCGGATTAGAAGATTATAAACTTCATGTTCCTTTTCAAACGGTGGATGAGAATTATAAAAAAGAATTAAAACAAACCTACGAGCGCCTGAAAGATTATGAACAAACCAATTATTATGGCGATCGCTGGAAACCAGAATACGATGAATGGCTGAATATCCTGGCAGGTATGACCCTGGATCCAGATTACCCTAGAATAGCCTGGAACGCTGCTTTAACATCGGAGATGATTTACATGCAACCGGTTTGTTATGAATTCGAAAACATTAAAGCACCCACCCTGCTTATCATTGGTCAAAGAGATCGTACAGCACTTGTGAATGTCAAAACTTCGGATGAAGCGAAGAGCTTATTAGGGAATTATCCGGCATTAGGGAAACTAACTGCTAAAAAGATTTCAGCCTCGCAATTGGTGGAGATTCCAAATGTAGGGCATTTGCCGCACGTAGAAGCTTACCCTAAATTCATCACACCGCTGCTTTTGTTTTTGAAAAACGATATCAAACAACAGGAAGAGAAAATAGAACCTGTTAAACAACCGGCGCCTAAGAACTCAGTAAAAGATAAACTTCTTAAATTAAAACCAAAGGTAAAAGAGAAACCGAAGGCGACTGAAAAAAAGGAAAGTACGGAAGAGAAAACAAAAGAGAATAAGAAAGAAACAGACGGCGAAACAGAAACGACTGAAAAAACAGAGAATACAGAGCCGAAAAAGAAAGAGCAAGAGCAAGAGCAAACCAGCGAAAAAGAAACGGTAAAACCAGAAAATACAGAAACGGAAGCAGAAAATGCTCCGGAGAAAACAACTGAAGAAACGCCACAAATAGGAAAATCCTCTAAAGCAGAAGAGAAAATAAAAGCAAAAGAAAAAAAGGCAAGAACAAAAAAAGCGGATAAATCAGAGAAATCAGAAGAAAGCAAAAAAGAGGAAGAACAAACGAAAGGTGAAGATGAGCAAAGTAAAGACGAATAATTTTTCTGAATCTTTAGATTCGACCCTTCCAGGGTCATCACTAATCGTTAAATTTTAGATAATATAAATTAAATGTTATGACCCTGGAAGGGTCAAATATTTATAGCAAAAGTATTGTTATTATTTCACGACCCTGGAAGGGTCGAATCTTGAACCACCATAATATTCTGAAAAATATAAGAATCACATCTTTTTATCTTTGGAAGACATAAATGGTCTTCCACTTTTTGTTTTGTAACTTAAGAATGTCATAATATATCCCAACTCTTCTGTAGATAAGATTTCTTCTGCTATACCTGTTTCATGTGCTGCATTTGTTATTCGTAATTCATACCCTACTAATTGAGCGGCACTAAAATCCGGAATTATTTCCTTGCGTTTCTCCTTTATATTGTGGCATTTCGCACAAGTAATATCATACAATATTTTTCCTTTATCACATTGTTTTGCAAATTCAGCTTTAGCTGTTGGAATCATGGCTTCCGGTAATTCATAAGCTGCTCTTTGTGGTGTCTTGCATTGCACAAGTGCTACACTAGCAATGATCATAAAAGGAACAAAGAAATACTTCATCAATAGCTTCCTCCTACTTTACGTTTATTCAAAATAGCGATAGAAGAGGCCGGTAATTGCTCCGGCGCCAATTCAAAATGAATACGCTCCGACAACGATTTAATAAACGCGATGAGTTGTTTCTTTTCATCATTTGTCAGATGCAAAGAATCAGCTGATAATGTTTGATTCTCTACTAATAATCCTTTTCCGCTCCCTCCGCCTGTGTTATAAAAATCAATAACCTGGTCGAGTGTATTAAACACACCGTTGTGCATATAAGGCTTGGTATGTTCCGCATTTCTTAGCGTACCGGTTCTGAATGCATGCGCCGTCTCCTGTGCGGCATTTACTTCGTATCTTCCTTTGTCCTTGCTTAGTGCTTTATACGTGGTATCTTCGGGTACACCCAACACTTCAAACTCTGATCCTACATAGGGTGGTTTTACACCATTGAACTGGGGAACAAAATGACACGTAGCACATTGTGCTTTACTCATAAATATATTAAATCCTTTTTTTGCCTTGGGATCCAATTCTTTTTCTGTATTCATCGCTTCATCAAAAGCTGCATCGTACTTACTAAATTTGCTGTAATAAAAACTCAATGCCGAAGTAATGTGCTCCATTGTAATTTCTTTTTCCTGTGGGGTATACTTTAACAATTTTATGAATGCATTTCTATATTCTTTACAACTCAAGATTTTTTTTAATACTTCTGCTGCATCTGCTCCCATTTCTTTTGAATTGGTGATTACTGCTACGGCCTGATCCTTCATGGAAATATGTTTCCCGTCCAGCATCAACAAGTGATTGTAAGGAACATTCAGGAGTGATGGTGTGTTCCTATCTAGTCGATCACTTTGATTGTATTGAAGCGAAGTAGCGGTAGCTGTGTCTGTAAAAAAGGCGGTGGATTGATGACAGGAAATACAACTTCGACTATTATTACCTGATAATATTGGATCATAAAATAAAAGTTTTCCCAGTTTATCAATTTCCGCTAAGGTTGTTTCA
>DASRRA010000265.1:0-2390 GCA_035696085.1 Bacteroidia bacterium
TGGCTTTGAGCATCATTGTAATCCGGGTTTTACAGAATCTGACCAATATGATTTACGTTGTTATTCCGATAATTCTTTTGGAAGCTATTCAACTGGTATAAGTAAAACGTGCGATTATGTTACTGGTATTGCAACAACTGAATTAGATAAAATTGAACTCAGTTTCTATCCGAATCCAGCAAATGACAAAGTGAATGTTGTTTTTGAATCCAATCTGAAAAATAATATAGAGTTAAGAATATATGATCTGACAGGAAGGTTGGTAAGATCCGCAGAATTTAATAAGAATGCAGAAATACCTGTGGCTGATTTGGAAAATGGAATTTATACATTTACATGTACAGCAAACGGAAAATATTTGCAATCAGGAAAGCTGAATGTGATGCACTAAGCGTTTTTAAACTTGTTAGGTTTAATGATTGTGTGTTTTAAACCTAACAGGTTTATTTTATTAAGCAACAGCTGTAAACTTAAAAGAAGCGCCATATATGATCATAAAAGAGCTGGAGTGGAAATTATTTTGATTCAAATTGACCGATAATATATCAAAACCGACCGGCTGATAAATTTTTAAATACCCCTTACTCATATTCACCTATTAGCTTTACTTTTAAATTGTAACTAAAAAACTAACTGTTGATTAAACGAAAAATATCCTCCTTATTTTTTGCGATAGCAATGATAATGATTTTCTCTACTTATGCGAAGGCCCAGACCTGGTGTCCTCCTGGAGCGACCTGGTATTATGATGACGACGCAATGTTTTTTCCAGGATATTCCAAATTAACATATGTAAATGATACGACTATTAAAGGGAAATCGTGCAAGAAGATTACTCATTTTATGAAATACCGTGATCCCGGAAAGGTTTTGCAACAAAAATATCAAGCTCCGTATTTTACTTATGAAGAAAACGGAGTAGTGTATTTGTATGATACATTATATGGGCAGGATAAGTTTGATACGCTTTTTAACATAAATGCAAAAGTGGGCGACAGATGGCGTGTTCCTTTTGCTGATCCAACTTGTAAAGACACTACTTTGATTATGAAAGTAAAGAGCGTGGGTACGAAAATGGTAAATGGGTTCAACTTAAAATGGGTTTCAGTACAGCAAGCAATTAATCTTTCACCCGATACGATAGTTGAACGCTTAGGTATTAGGTTTGACCTTTTTCGGAGTATAAATTATTCGAAATGTAAAAATATAATATATGAGGGATCGGATGGAAAATTACGCTGTTATTCCGATAATTCTTTTGGTAGTTATTCAACGGGATTAAGTAAAACCTGTGATTTTGTTACTGGTATAATAGAAACAAAACAGGATAAAGGGGCATTAAGTTTCTATCCGAACCCAGCAAATGAAAAAGTGAATGTTGTTTTTGAATCAAATGAGAAAAATAATGTAGAGTTAAAAATATATGATCTGACTGGGAAGTTGGTAAGATCTGCGGAATTTAATAAGAATACGGAAATACCAGTTGCAGATTTAGAAAACGGAATTTATACGTTTACGTGTACAGCAAATGGAAATTATTTACAATCAGGAAAACTGAGTGTAATGCATTAAGTATTCTTAATCTTGTCAGGTTTAATAGTGTATGTTTTTAAAACGTCAAAGGTTTTTAAAACCTTTGGCGTTGAGTTACCCGGTAATCTCTTCAAATTTGTGGAGCTGTTTTAAGCGTATTCCTTTTTCTGTATCCTCTACTGTACAGCATTCATTTATTGAATCGTGCTCCAGGAATAAAATAAATTTTTCATCGGCGGCACGCTTCAGAAATTTTTCTTTTTCTGTTAAGGTTAGTAATGGGCGTGTGTCATAACCCATCACATAGGGTAGAGGAATATGACCTGTTGATGGTAATAAATCGGCCATGAAGACAATGGTATGTTCTTTATAACGAATCAGTGGAATCATCATGGCGTCTGTATGCCCACGCATGTAAGCAATGGAAATAGCCTCACCAAATGGTTTGTCGTTTTCATCTTTTACAAATTTCAGCTGACCGCTTTCCTGTATTGGTAAAATATTTTCTTTTAAGAAGCTTGCTTTTTCACGCGGATTTGGTTTTGTAGCCCATTCCCAATGCTCTGCATTGCTCCAGTAGGTTGCATTTTTAAAAGCAGGTTCATAACCTGTTTTGTTTTTATTCCATTTAATACTGCCTCCACAATGATCGAAATGAAGGTGGGTTAAAAACATATCGGTTATATCATCGGCATTGAACCCGGCTTTTTTCAAGGATTTTTCAAGAGAATCATCACCATTTAACGCATAGTGACCAAAAAATTTTTCATCCTGTTTATCTCCCAAACCATTATCAATTAAAATTAAACGGTTGCCATCTTCAATCAATAAGCAGCGCATGGCCCAATTGCATAAAT
>DASRRA010000266.1:0-1818 GCA_035696085.1 Bacteroidia bacterium
AATACGAATATGAAGGTTGCCATCTCCTGCATGACCATAACATACAACATTGAAATTATATTTTGCACCAATTTGTTTCACCCCACGTATAAGAGCAGGTAATTCAGCTCTTGGCACAACTGTGTCTTCTTCGATCGTATAACCCGCGATCTTCGCTGCTTCGGCCACTTTCCTTCTTAATTTCCACAATTCATTTTTTTGTTGCGCATCATCAGCAAAATATATTTCACCCGTATCATATTCTGTTAGCATTTCACTGATCGCCTCCATTTCACTCATCAATGTATCCATGTAGTTTCCGTCAACTTCAATAATGAGATGCGCTTCGATATCATCAGTAATTTGTACAGCGCTGCTGTCAACAAATTTGCTAACAATTTTCAATGCATCTATTTCCACCAGCTCCATAGCACTTGGAACAAATCCTGCCCTGAATATAGCGCTGACTGCTTCACCTGCTTGTTCCAGTTTTTTAAAAGGAACAAGCATCAACAAGTCATATTTTGGATGCGGGATCAAACGCAAAACTATTTTTGTCACTATCCCTAATGTCCCTTCACTGCCAACAACTAATTGTGTAAGATTATAGCCGGTAGAATTTTTTAAAACATTTGCACCGGTCCAGATTATTTCACCAGTCGGCAATACCATTTCAAGGTTCAACACATAATCCCTTACCACTCCATACTTAACGGCTTTAGGACCACCACTATTTTCAGAAATATTTCCTCCTATAAAGCAGGAACCACGACTCGCAGGATCTGGCGGATAAAATAAACCCTTTTCTTTTACAGTCATTTGTAAAACTTCTGTGATAACGCCCGGTTCCGTTGTTACTTGCAGATTTCTTTCATCAATTTCCAGGATTGAATTCATTCTTTCCATCGCTAATACAACACCGCCGAGATGTGCCAACGCACCACCACTAAGACCTGTGCCGGCTCCTCTTGGAGTAACAGGGATCTTTTTTGCATTGCAAATCTTCATCACTGCGCTTATCTCCTGTGTTGTCCTTGGCTTAATAACTACATCGGGTAAATAATGAAGGTTCTCTGTTTCATCATGTGCATAATGATTCAGCGCTTCTTCATTATACAATACAAAGTTTTCTCCAACAATAGTTTTAAACTCGTTTATAATCTCTGTTGTAAGTCCCGATTTTACTTTTGTATACATGCTATGCTCGTTATGCGCAAAATTCGCATAATTCATTAATATGGTAAAACTAATATCAGTATGATATAGCTGATTAATCCTGGAAATATCTTTAACATTATTCCTTCGAAGAATAGTTTTAGAATTATAGCCCGATATAACAGGTCAATAGGCTTTATTGCGCAGGCTGGGGCACATACTTTGTCGCTTGTTGCCGTGATAGGTATCAAACAATCCTTCTTTGATCAAAGAAAATTCGAAAGCGCCACGGCCATTGTTATAATTTTTTAATGTTGAAATAGTAGCATCGTAAGTAAATGTTGCTCTGATATCATTCCATTGAAGACCGACCATTGGAATAAAAGCATCTTGATGACGATAGTATAACCCACCGATCAATTGATAAGCTCCGTCACCAGACAGGTCATATTGTGCATTCATACCAATTACCATCTCAAATGATTTTGCCTGTGTTGTAAAATAAATATTCGGGTTTACAAGCCATTGATTGTTCACCAAAAAACTTCCATTTAAAAAACCGATATGCCTTACAGCGACCCTGTTATCAACTCCGGAGGTTTGGTTAAAGAAAGATTCTCTTGGCCTGTTCACATGATGTGCCGAATAACCGGCATTCACATAAACCTTATCATTGGGAAAATA
>DASRRA010000267.1:0-2882 GCA_035696085.1 Bacteroidia bacterium
ATAAGGAGAATCTCCTGAAGTTTACTTTTTTAATTATTGATCGTATTGAACAGTTTCATAAAGAAAATATTGAAATACAAATCAGAAACTGTTTTGATCAAAAAGCAATAGAATGGCAGGTAAAAACTTTCTATTACGAAAAAGGTTTTTGTTTGGATAGAACCTATACTTTTTTTCTAATGCCCGACTGGACCTTCCAACTATTCTACGAGCATGTAGATGGAGAACATGCTTCCTGCAAAAAAATAATACGTACAGAACAGCAAAATAAAACCCTGTATGATGCAATCATATCCTTTTTAAATTACCTCAACCATTATTATCAAATGACTGGGAGGGAAGGCTTAGTGAACCGTTACCTGAATTCAGCTAATTGGAAGGTGATTTTTGCAAAAAGTGTGAAAGAAGAACAGGTAAAAGTCGCAGAAAGCCGCATCCAGGAATATCTTAAGCGAATTACCAAACCGCTAAGTAGTTTTAAAGATTAATCCAGCATTATTGCAAATAAAAAGAGAGCTTTCGCTCTCTTTTCGGTGCCTAACAAAAAATGTCCGGTTTGGGTCTTTAACTTTTATTTCTCTATCTAACACTAATAATAATCAAAGTCTTAGTCCGGTATTCACGCAGCAAATGTAGCTAATATTTGAATGTTGCGCCGGATTGCCCCCGTCACTTTTTAAACGGTTGTTAATTGAAAATAAATGGAGGTGAAAACGATTTAAGCGGTAACCCAAACATTTTAATTAATAATCCGTTTTAATGGTTGCATACAAAATAAGCAACCATGTCAGCTAATCAGATAAAAAATAAGGTACGCAAGCACATCCTGTTTTTATTGCTATTACATGGATCTGCAGTGTTAAATGCCCAGGACGGTAATCTAATCCCGAATCCCGGTTTTGAGCAGTACAATTACCTTCCGGCTAAAGGGCGAACCGGAATAAGCTGCGCAAAACTCTGGAAAAACCCGGATTTAAATGCCAATGGGGACTACTACCATTCAGGATCACTCACCAGGAAATATAAAACAGGCAGAAATGCGTTTGGTAAGCAACAACCGCATGAGGGAAATGCCTATGCAGGTATATGCGTTAACAAAAAATTCAGAGAGTTTCTGCAAATCCAATTGTTAAAACCACTCGAAAAAGATAAAGAATATCGGATAAGTGTTTTTATCAGTTGCCCCGATAAATTATGGGTAGGCAAACTGGATGAATTCGGAATTATTTTTTCAAAAAAGAATATGAACATCAATGGGAATAATTACTTGATTGACCCGCCGGCTGTGATATTCAGAGAAGGTAAAAAATACAATAACAAAAAAGACTGGATAGAACTGACTTCTATTTACAAAGCAAGTGGCTATGAAAAAGTAATGACATTTGGTTCTTTTTTATATAGAGAAAAAGTAATTGTTGAAACGAAGGAACATGGAAAAATAACAGGGCTAAGCAAGTATGCACATTATTATATTGATGATTTTTCAATTATGCCGCTTGATGATGATCTACCAGTACAAGCCAGTAACGATGATTCAAACCAGCCCATCATCAATTCAAAACCGGATTTCGTTAAAGGAAAAGTATATGTATTTAATTCCATTCAATTTGAAACGGGAAAATCGGAACTGCTTCCAAAGGCCTATCCCGATTTGAATGAACTGATTTTTTACCTCAGGAAAAATCCATCCGCAAAAATATTAATTACCGGACATACCGATAATGAAGGAAATGCGACAGACAACCTGAAACTATCGTATGATCGGGCGCAGGCAGTTATGTCTTACTTGTTATCTAACGAGATAAATGAGAAACAAATATTCATTGAAGGTAAGGGCGACCAATTTCCAATAGATTCTAATAATACAGAGCAGGGGCGAGAAAAAAACAGAAGAGTGGAAGTCAGCTTCTTTTAAACCTTTTCCCATATTTTCCGTAAAACGAGGAAGTGTTTTTTAAGAAGACTCAAAAGTTTTTGAAAATAGGGATAAAAATGTCGACTCGTTTAATTCAGAAAAAGGACTACATTCGTTTCAATAAAAAGTCGGTAAAAAAATGGTACATGCTTTTTTGCATACTTCTGTTTACTACTATCTCTCAGGCAACCATTTATTATTCTTATCAAAGCGGAAACTGGACCACAGCAAATACCTGGACAACCGACCCCGCAGGAACTACCTTATTAAATCCAGCGGTTCCAACGAATAGTGATCAAGTTGTAGTGCTTGCAGGCAGAACTGTTTCACTTACAGCCAATGTAGCTACAACCGGCCACAGTATCAATATTAATAACGGGGGTATCTTGGATATTTCAACCTATACCATTACGACCATCGCATTACTGGAAGGAGAAGGGACGTTACGTATCGGAAAATCGTATTTTCCTGCTGTAACCAGCAATACATTCATCACCGTCAATGGAGGAATGGTCGAATACTATAACTTCGGAGCACCTACTACCCTACCAACATCGCCTACTACGTATTATCATTTGTCATTGTCCAACTCCACTGTCTCAAATTATGTGATGAATTTAGGTTCCAACCTTACAGTGCTTGGAGACTTTACTGTATCTGCAACAGGATCGGGTACACTTACATTTGGTATCGGAGATGATTTAGCAACTGCCCGTACCCTTTCTTTTACAGGTAACGTAACCATTGGTAATTCTTGTACCATGGCCATAGGATCCTCATCCATTGCGCAACATTCGATTACCATGTCAGGAAATTTTACCATTAATGGAACAGTAGATTTAACAAACAATGCAGATTATGCAACAAATACATTAGGCGCGGCTTCACTCACATTTACTGGGCTTAGCGACAATACTGTAAGTATTAATAATACCAACACCAGCTTTTATAGTTTCACTGTAAACAA
>DASRRA010000268.1:0-2984 GCA_035696085.1 Bacteroidia bacterium
TTTTGTAAATTACGCAAAAAAAAGAACTATGAAATTAAAGGAAATAATAAGCTATTTAGAGTCGATTGCTCCACTTGCTTACCAGGAGAGTTATGATAATGCCGGATTGATTTGCGGAGACGATACAATGGAGATCACAGCTGCCCTTATTTGCTTGGATAGTACGGAGGCGGTTATTGATGAAGCCGTTGCCGGAGGGTTTAACCTGGTTATTGCCCATCATCCAATTGTTTTTTCAGGGATAAAAAAATTAAACGGGAAAACCTATATAGAACGCGTGCTTCTGAAAGCGATCAAAAATAACATTGCTATTTATGCGGCTCATACCAACCTGGATAATGTGCGTACAGGTGTAAATGCGAAAATTTGTGAGAAGCTGGGACTGATTAATTGCCGTGTGCTTGTTCCTCAAAAGAATTCGTTAAAGCGCCTGATTACTTTTGTTCCAAAAGAAAATGCGGAGGAATTACGCATTGCTTTGTTTAATGCAGGTGGTGGAATGGTTGGAAATTATAATGAGTGTAGCTTTAACTCAACAGGAATAGGCACTTTTAAAGCTATGGAAGGGGCAGACCCTTATATTGGTAAGGTTGGAAAACGTTTTGAAGGAGAAGAAATAAAGGTAGAACTGGTATATCCACCCCATATTGAATCAAAATTGGTAAAAGCGCTCTTAAAAGCACATCCTTATGAGGAAGTAGCGTATGATTTGATCGCCTTGACCAACTCCACTTCCGAAATGGGCGCTGGAATGATAGGGGTGTTGCCGGAAGAAATGGATGAAATGGAGTTCTTACAGGGTGTTAAAAATAAAATGAAGGCGGAAACGATCAGATATACCGATTTGAGGGGTAAAAAAGTAAAAAAAATAGCTGTTTGCGGAGGTTCTGGCAGCTTTTTACTGCAATCGGCTATTACTCATCAGGCGGACGTTTTTGTGACGGCAGATTTCAAATATCACCAGTTTTTTGACGCGGAGGGACGCCTTGTTATAGCCGATATTGGGCATTATGAAAGTGAACAATTTACGATGGAATTATTTTATGAAATTTTGAAGAAAAAATTTAGTACATTTGCACTCCAATTGACAAAAATCAATACAAATCCAATTAAATATTTATAAAAATGGCAAAGACTAAAACTGACGAAATTTCGGTAGAGGAAAGGTTGAGAGCTTTATTTGAACTACAACAGATTGACTCAAAAATCGATAAAATCCGCACTGTAAGAGGTGAATTGCCTTTAGAAGTTCGTGACCTTGAAGATTTAGTTGCTGGTTTGGAAACACGTGTTAACAATTTTACTGAAGAATTGAAAACACTAGAAGATTCTATCACTGACAAGAAAAACGTTATAAAAGACGCGCAGGCGTTGATCAAAAAATACGAAGCACAGCAGGCTAAAGTTCGTAATAATCGTGAGTATGATGCCATCACTAAAGAAATTGAGTTCCAAAACCTGGAAATTCAATTGGCAGAAAAACGCATTAAAGAATACAAAGCAACCATCACAGCTAAAAAAGATGTGATTACACAATCTGAGGAGGATTTAAAAGACAGAAAAAAAGACTTGAAATTAAAGAAACAGGAATTGGATGAGATCATAGCCGAAACGGAAAAAGAAGAGCAGGATCTTTTGAAAAAGTCTAAAGGGTCTGAATCCATCATTGAAGAGCGGTTGTTGAACGCATACAAACGTATTCGTTCCAACGTGGTCAATGGATTAGGGGTGGTGACTGTTGAGCGTGATGCTTGCGGAGGATGTTTCAATAAAATTCCACCTCAACGTCATTTAGATATCAAAACACACAAAAAGGTTATCGTTTGCGAACATTGCGGAAGAATTTTGGTTGATGCTGAAATATTAACCGGAAAACAATTAGCAAAAGCATAAGCTAAAACATCATAAAAAAATCCCCTCTGAAATTCAGAGGGGATTTTTTTTGAGATTTGTTCAGGTAATTTAAAATCTAAATCCTATTGTGAAAATAAGGCTGGTTGCGGTATAATCATTTTTTACAACAGCGGTATTAATTGTGGGATCATATAAGTAGCTGTAATCTCTGTAAGCCGTAAGCACAAATGCAGCATCCATAAAAAATGAATCCTTACGGTAACCGATACCCGCGGTGTAACTGGATCTGTTAGCCGCTTTATTTATTCCCGTACCAAAAGGGCTTCCGTAAATGGCATATCCCAGTCGAATGCTGATCGGATCAAATCGTACTTCTCCACCAATACGGATGTTTCCAGCAGAAACATATTGTTTGCGAATGTAACTGTTAACATCAGAAAAAACGTCAGGCGTTGAGCTTAAATACCCATTTTTATAATTTACATATTCGTATTCCGCGTTTAGTAACCCCCTCTTATTAATGATAACCCCAATGCTACCAATAGCTCTAAAAGGAGTTGTGATAGTATAATTAAAATTACCTTCCGGAGAGTTTGCTTTATATATGTGATTATTTTCCAGATCGGAATTAAAAGAATATGTATACGAGTCGGCCATGCTAATTTTGGTAGGAGTATGCACCGCAGCTCCAAGCCTCAACCAATCCGTAGCTTTTACAATTACGCCCACCTTAAAATTGATGCCTGTCCCGTTTGAAAGTAAGTTTTGTCTGTAGGTAAAGGATTTAAATTCATTAATTGTATCCTTTTCATCACTTTCACGAAAAGCATATTCTTCATAATAACGAACTCGAACAATGCCAAGTGTAGCGCCTAAAAAAACACGGTCCTTATAATTTCCTCCAAAACTAACCGCAATTTCACCCATGGCTCCTTTTGATTGAACTGTCCTGGTTTGCAATTCTCCGTAATGAGAAATTACGTGATTGTACTTTGTTGAGTCTCCCAAAGGGTTTATTAAAAAAGCATCGTAAGCGAGGCCTGTTGAAAAGTCATCTAAGTCCTTCGGTTTATGACCAGCCGCTTGCGCAACATAGGCATCCAATAAGGATCCTGTCGTATTCATGGCAG
>DASRRA010000269.1:0-4066 GCA_035696085.1 Bacteroidia bacterium
TTACAATGCTTGTTTAACCCTGTCCCTTGAAATTTTTTTCCATACCAGGTATAGCCCAATTGCAAAGTTTGATTTTTTAACTGAATGTCATAAAAACGGGTAGAGCCCGCATACGCCTTCGTTTTTTTATCAAATACAATAAAAGGATATTCTTTTTTTTCTTCTTTTAATTTCAATGCTTCTTCATAATGCTTTTTAAAATTCTCTGCTCCTGCAATAGCGGTAGGAGAGGCCCACCAGGTATCAGGTTCATCAACCGAAAAATGAAGCAAAAGAGCGATGTCTTCTTTTTTTAGAGGGCGTAACAAAACGACATCATCTTCTAAGATGTAGTCTTTTGAAAAATCAAATGGGATCATAATGGAAAATCAATTATGGTATAAAGATTACAGGCTATTTGTAGTTTAGCGTAGATGGATCTATTTCACTAAAATCCTTGCTTCCATCATGTCCAATATCGCATATTTTACGCCCTCACGCCCCAACCCGGAATCTTTTACGCCACCATACGGCATGTGATCAACGCGGAAGGTAGGAACATCATTGATGATGACGCCTCCTGTTTCAATGTTATTAAACGCCGCATTTATTTCCAATTCATTAACGGTATAAACGCCAGCTTGCAAACCAAAATCAGAATCATTTACCATATCAATCGCTTCCGCAAACGTGTTGTATTTTTCAATAATTACGACCGGGCCAAATACTTCTTTGCTACACACATCCATTTCTTTCGTGGTGTTCGTAAGAATGGTAGGCTCCACAAAATTTCCGGTTCGCTTTCCACCCAGTAAGAGTTGTGCCCCTTGCTGAACGGCTTCATTTACCCATGCTTCCACACGTTTTGCATTTTCTTCATCAATCATGTTGGAGACTTCGGTATCCGCTGAAAGCGGATCACCCTGTTTTAATTTTTGCGCGGCAGAAATAAAACTATTCGTAAAATTTTTAAAAACAGATTCATGTACCATAAAGCGTTGCGCATGAATGCAGATTTGTCCGGAGTAAGAGAATCCCGCTACAATACATTTTGCAATAGCCTTTTCTACATCAGCTGTAGGTGTAATAATCACAGCCGCGTTACCACCCAGTTCCAGTATCACTTTCTTTTTGCCTGCATTGCGTTTCATTTCCCAACCCACTACCGGTGATCCTGTAAAGCTTAATAAATTGAAACGTTCATCTGTGACCAATTGATTGCCAGCTTTTCTGTCCATGGGAATAATGGATATGGCACCTTTGGGAAGTGCCGTTTTATCAATAATTTTTGCAAGCTCCAATGTAGAGAGTGGCGTGGAAGAAGCGGGCTTTAATATAATCGGGCAACCCGCTGCAATGGCCGGTGCAATTTTATGTACAGCCAGGTTCATTGGAAAATTAAAAGGAGCAATTCCTGCTACCAAGCCGATTGGAAAATATTTGACCAAGCCCTCTTTCCCTTCTCCTGCCGGCGTCCAGTCGAGTGAAAGGTATTCTTTCGGTAATCGTTTACATTCTTCGGCTGCTACCAAAAAAGTTTGTGCAGCTCTGTCAATTTCTCCCAGGGCATAACGCATGGGCTTTGCCGACTCCATACACAGTACTTTTGCCAACTGTTCACGATTGGTTTTTAATTCCGTTGCAATTTGCATCAGGATTTCGTAACGCTTATATGCAGGGATATTTTTTAGCTCCGTTTTTACCCGCTCTGCTTTTGTAATAGCGTATTCGAGTTCTTCCGGTCCGGCTTGGTAGGTGGTAGCAACGACTTGTTGATTGTAAGGATTCACTACATTTAATCGGCGGGAAGTTTCCATAAATTCTCCCCCAAAATATATTTTATAGTCAGCCATCTTGTTTATGCTATGGTATAAGTATGCTTAATTTATATCTTCAGAACATAACAAAGGTAGACGTTCGAATGGATAAATCAGTGATGTTTTCGAGAATTGCTCAAAGCCAGCTTTTTGTATTTCATTCTCCTTTCAACGATAGGTGAAAGAACAATAACCAAAACATCATTGCCTCTTATAATAATCATCCGGTCTTTCATAAGTTTATACGTTGTAATCGGTTTACTATTATCTTTGTTGTTCAAAATGTATGCTGTGAATAAAAAGGCAATTAACTGGTGCATTCTCATTGCACTGGCCCTGATTTGGGGAAGTTCTTTCATCTTAATGAAACGGGGTATGGTGGTGTACGCAAGTGATGAAGTCGCTGCATTGCGTATTTTCATTGCCTTTTTGGTTTTAACCCCACTTATTTTCAAACATGTAAAACGCGTACATTTGAAGTTCTGGCCGGCGTTCCTGGGTATGGGTACGTTGGGTAATTTCTTACCGGCATTTTTATTTACAAAAGCAGAGACGGTTATCAGTAGTTCATTGGCCGGTATGTTAAATTCCTTAACACCATTATTTACATTATTATTTGGGGTATTACTCTTTAAAGTAAAAACCAAATTGTGGAATGCCCTGGGAATTTTGATTGGTTTTATTGGAGCTATTGGTTTGCTGGTAGCCGGTAAGGAAGAAGATATGAGCAGCAATTTATCCTATGGATTGTTTGTCGTATTGGCTACTGTTTTTTATGCGCTGAGTGTGAACATTATTAAGAAATTCCTGAATGAGGTGCCATCCGTAACTGCTACCGTGTGGGCTTTGCTCTTTATCGGACCGTTGGCCGGGACCTATTTGTTTACCGGAACTCATTTTGTTGAACATTTGCAAACACATCCACAAGCGGTATCCAGCCTTGGTTATATATGTATTTTGGCCATTTTTGGTACTGCGGTATCGGTTATCATCTTTAATGTACTAATAAGGAATACCAATGCGCTTTTTGCTTCCTCTGTGACCTACCTCATCCCAATTGTGGCGATGTGCTGGGGTATTTTTGACGGGGAAGCGGTTCTTTTTCAGCATTTTATGTGGATTGTGGTGATTTTATTGGGGGTGTATCTGGTGAATAAGAAACCGGCACACACCTCACCGCCGGCCCCTCTCCTTGAAAAGGAAAAGGGTGACTAAGGAAATCTATGACTACAAAATTTTATCCTTATTTAGAATCGTTCTAAATAATTTATTATTTTTGATTGTAATTGTCAAAGAAGCAGAACTAATTCTGATGTAGCAGGCAATTATGTATCAAAAATGAAAGCCCTATTTACAATTGGTGATAAAGTCCAATTAAAAAGTGGCGGTCCTGAAATGACCGTCAGACAAAACAGAGAGACTTATCTTGCATTTAAAGAGTTTAAAGGAGAAGTGTGGTGCACTTGGTTCAACGGTAAAAAACTAGAAACAAAACTTTTTATACAAGAGACATTACAAAAAGTCTAGTTCTTACTTATTAATCTCATATGAGACAAGTAAATTAGCTTCTAATTAAAATCTCTGCAAATCAGTTGCTCCTTAGTCACCCCTCTCCTTCCTTCAAGGAGAGGGGCCGGGGGAGAGGTAAGCGCGGGCCATGCGTGAACCATTTCAACAAAAAATTGTTCAAATCTTTGTCAGTCCAGAAATATTTCTTAATTTCGTGCCCCCGAGTCAAATAGATCCGGGTAATTAATAACCTAAAACCCTTAAGAAATGTACGCAATCGTAGAAATAGCCGGGCAACAATTTAAGGTAGAACGTGGAGTAAAAGTATACGTTCACCGCCTAGATGCTAATGAAGGGGCTAAAGTTAACTTCGACAAAGTTTTGTTGGTTGACAATGGCGGAAAAGTTCAAGTAGGAACTCCTTCAATTGACGGAGCAACAGTAGCTGCAACAGTACTGGGGCACGTAAAAGGTGACAAAGTCATCGTATTTAAAAAGAAACGCAGAAAAGGTTACCAAAAATCAAATGGTCACCGTCAGCAATTCACACAATTACTTATTCAAGGTATTTTAGGTAAAGGCGAAACATTGAAAGATGAAATCGCTTATGAGAAAAAAGCACCAAGAGTAGCTCCTGCTAAAGCGGAAAAATTGCCAAAAGGAGAAAAAGCAGAGAAAAAAGCAGCAGCACCAAAAAAAGCGGCTCCAAAAAAAGCAGCTCCAAAAAAAGCAGCAGCACCTAAAAAGGCAGCAGCTCCTAA
>DASRRA010000270.1:0-2057 GCA_035696085.1 Bacteroidia bacterium
GAGCTTACGATCTTTTGTTCTACATTTGCACTGAAGAGGATCATCCCCACATTTTGACAAGGAATATACGCTAACCTTTAACTCGTTTTTTTTATGGAATTTCAGTTATTACCGGTTGTTGACGTAATGGTGGAGCTTTATCAAACTCCGATTAATGCGGATCGCTTTACCAACTATATGAAAATTCTTCAGGGTAACTCACCTGGCAATATCTCCATGCCTATTACTTATTATAATCCTATGGGTAAAGCACATGTTCTGAAAAAATTAATGGAATTAAAGGCGCTTGGTGTAGAAGATGTCATGCAGGATACATTGACTGCAATTAACAAGATGCTTAGTTCCGATGATGGAAAAAAAATACAAGTTTCACCGGCACTTGCTGATGACCTTGGAGGTGGATGGACTAACCGTTACACCACTGATTATGATAGTAAATTTAATGTGAATGATATGTTCAAACGTAATTTTTGTACCCCCTTATTTTGGGTAAGTGAAAATTACTCTGTTGAAATAATTAAAGAAAGGACCGCAGATTATTGTGCCCGTGCTTTCTATCGTGCCAGCACACCTCAACCAACTACACTGGGTGATCATATTAAACAGGAAGCATTTGTAGCTGATCACAATATATTTAAAATAAAAGAAGCACCTTTAACCAACTCCTCCACTATACATACTTTATTTAAATCACATAAAGATTCTTCCAGCTATCCTACTATTTTTAATTTTTTATATGGCGACTCGGCTTCGAAAGAACTCGGACATTCTGCTTACGGTATCCGGGATGAGTGGGCAGGATATAGATATGCTACGCTTTTAAAAACGTATGATCCTAAGGTTGAAAAACAAATGGATGATTTACCGGTATAAATAGTGGATAAATGAAGATGAAACAAGCTTCAGCCCCTATCACTTCTTTCTTACAATACCCTCATTCCTTATGCGTTAATTAGATGATTGTACCGATTTGATACAGAAATTAACAGGTTTTCAACTTTTTAGTTTTCTTATCTTTTTAAACTTTACAGTATAATCAAATAAAAAATTGGGTAGCTTGCAACCTTTGAGGGATAAAATTCAACATCGTATTAAGCAAATGTATACATTGAGTTTTACAAGGAAAGTATTTATTTTAGCGTGGTCCATTATCTTTTGCCTTTTTTCTGCAACTGCACAAAAAGTAGAGGAACAAAACCTTGTCCCTAATCCTAGCTTCGAAACCCACCGCAATAAATCAGGAGATGTTAAGAACGCACTACCCTGGGTAGGTATTGGAACCGTTGATTACTACATGAAACCTGAAAAAAGGGATACCTCCAGGTATAAAGGAGCCAGAACCGGAACCGCCTACGCCGGCCTACGGTTTCAAAAAGATTACAAAGAGTTCATGTACGTTCCGCTAACGGAAAAACTTCAAAAAGGTAAAGTTTATCATTTCAAAATGCATGTTCGTTTACTGGATTACAGCAATGTGACAGTAACGGTTAAACAACTTGGTGTTTACTTTTCGGATGAACCATACAAAGTAAAGATGACATTTGATAAAGAAAGCATAGTCGATTCTTCTTACAAAAAAGGAATTGCCGGAACACTCGACTGGATTCCTATTCAAGGTGATTACATAGCACATGGAGGAGAAAAATACATCATCATTGGAAATTTCAGAACCAAAATGAAAGATGATTTTGTAAAGAAAAATAAATTGGGCTTTTTCGAATTCCTTGAATCATATTATTACATTGACGATGTTTCGTTATACAAAAAGCCGGAGGATGGTGATATATTAACCAATATGGAGCCTCCACAGATTTTCCCCGATACCTTTTCTGTAAACCAGGTGATTGAAGTAAAAAATATACAATTTGAAAAAGGCGGAACACGCATTTTGCTCGTCTCGCAAAAAGTACTTGACCAGGTAATTGTTATGCTCAATAATCATCCTTTTATGGAGCTGCAACTCGTACTTACAGATAATACCCTTGTTAATTCCAGAGTAAAAGCCATCCATGAATATCTAAAAGAACATGGAGCCATCAATCCCATCGTTCATAAAG
>DASRRA010000271.1:0-10150 GCA_035696085.1 Bacteroidia bacterium
AAGCACCGTCTCTTATTTCGATCTCAGCAGTGTAGGAAGAATCAAGACCTCCGTTTGCAAGTAGTCGGTATAAACGAACCGAATCAGAAACCTCATAGGCAATAATAATCTTACCATCTGCCTGAACAGCATAATCTTTACCTCCATAGTATTGAGGATTAGAAAATGTTGAATCGATTGTGCCATCTGCATTTAAACGACTTAGTCCATAGCTGGATAAAAGCAGAACTTTACCATTCGGTTGTACTTTTATTTTAGCGGAAGGGCCTAACAAATTTGCTGCAGCAAAGGAGCTATCTAAAGAGCCATCAGCATTAAGGCGAATCAAACCATTTACGGATATTCCATTATAACTCGTAAAATTTCCTCCAACGATGATTTTGTTATCGGCTTGTACCGCAACTGAAGCAGGAGTAGCATTGAGTCCAGTTCCTTCATGGAAGCTATTATCAATCGATCCGTCGGCTAGCAAACGAACGATATGGTTGTGTGTTTCACCATTGTAAGTCGTAAAGTCGCCAGTTAAAATTAACTTGCTATTGTCTCCCTGTGCAGCTGTTGCGCGAACAGGAAAATTACTTCCTTTATTTACATTCGGGACAATGTCTGGTGTATTGAAAGTAGAATCATTTTCTCCCACCTGCGCAAATGCGGTGGTGGAAAAAAAAGAAAGGGCAATAACGAATCGCGTCATGGCCCTGACATTTAAATTGTAATTTTTTTTCATGAGGTGATTAAGTTTTAATTGTTTTGGGGTGTGCAAAAAAACAACATTAATTCGACCAAAAATGTATGCGTAGAGAATTGAGGATGCTTTTTTATCCAACGGTCGGTAATGATACATTAACGGATAAAACAGTACGGAGCAATTAAAATTGTTGAGAATAATTTCTACAGGTGGGATGATTAGTTGAAATACATACTCAAAAAAAATTGTCAAAAGTTTCTATTGCGTAAGCCGAAACTTAGCGAAACGAAACCTTTAACAATTTTTGAATCCTGTTGCGAAGAGATCTTGATTCTGTAAATTAAAAAAGTTAAACCTTAACCTTCTCTCCAATTTCTGAGTACACTGCTTTTACACGGTCTCTCAAATTGTAACCAGAGCTCATCACTTCACCATAAGCACCTGCTGTACGCAAAGCGATTAGATCACCTCTGAAGGTTTCAGGCAGTTCCACCTCTTTAGCAAAACAATCCGTGCTTTCGCAGATAGGACCAACTACATCATACTTTTGCGATGTCTTGGTATCGTTATGTCTTGTTACATTTTCAATTTTGTGATAAGCCTGATATAGCATAGGGCGTATCAATTCAGTCATACCGGCATCCAGAATTGCAAAATGCTTGCTGATTCCTTTTTTAATGTACAATACTTTGCTGATTAATGAACCACATTGTGCAACAATTGCTCTTCCGATTTCAAAATGTACTTTTTGATGCGGGCGCAATTCTAAAAATTCATTGAATAATTTAAAGTAGGCTGCAAAATCAGGCTTGTTTTTATCATCCGGGTTGTGGTAATCTACTCCCAAACCACCGCCAACATTGATATTCTCCAGTGTGATCTGGTGGTTCTCAAACCAGGTTTGCAATTCATTTACACGAACACATAAATTTTTGAATGAAGTCAGGTCGGTGATTTGTGAGCCGATGTGAAAGTGCAAACCAATCAATTTGATGTGCTTTAAATTTTTCAGCAATGCCACAACTGTATCCAGTTCCCAGATATTGATTCCAAATTTATTTTCTTCGAGTCCGGTAGTGATGTACTTATGTGTGTTGGCATTTACATTGGGATTGATGCGCAATGCAATTTTAGCTGTTTTATTTTTGGCGGCAGCCAATTCATTGATGACTTCAATTTCCTGCGTGCTTTCACAATTGAAGCAAAAAATATTTTGATCAAGTGCATAATTTATTTCCTCATCGCTTTTCCCAACACCGGCAAATACAATATCCGCAGGAGCAAATTTTGTTTCAATAGCTCTTTTAACTTCATTGCCACTTACACAATCAGCACCGATGTGGAATGTACGGATCAGGTTTAAAATTTCCGAATTCGTATTTGCTTTCATGGCATAATGCACAATGAAGCCATACTTATCACTTTCGGCTTTTAATTTTTCAAGTGTCTTTTTTAACAATCCTAAATCATAATAATAAAATGGAGTAGGAGTGTTTTTGAATTTCGCTATTGTTTCTTCTGTAAACATATGTATTAAGCCATTACTTTATTAAACAATCCGTTGTTAAGCGCAATCAAGGTATCTTTTTTACGTTTTGAATCCACTAAAATAGAAACGTTGTGTTCGCTTCCTCCATAAGAAATCATACGTAATGGAATGCTTTTCAAGGATTCAAAAATGCGCAGTGCATATCCTTCCTTTTCGGCACTAAAACTTCCCACGATACAAACAATGGTCAGGTCTTGGTCCACTTTAACACTGCAAAAATCCTTTAGCTCATTCACAATGGAATCCAGGTTTTTGGTATTGTCAATTGTTAAAGATACGGCTACTTCCGAAGTAGTGATCATATCAATTGGTGTTTTATAACGCTCAAATATTTCGAATACAGCGCGCAGGAAACCATAGGCTAATAGCATACGTCCAGATTTAATTGTAATTGCCGTAATGCCATCCTTCGCTGCAATAGCCGTAAAGCGGGATCCTGAGATTTTTGAACTGATGATAGTCCCTTTTGCTTCCGGTTGCATCGTGTTTAACAAGCGTACCGGGATGTTGCGCAACTGTGCCGGAAGAATACAGGTTGGATGTAAAATTTTTGCACCAAAGTAAGCCAACTCAGCAGCTTCATCAAATGATAACTCAGCAATCGGATAGGTTTTATCCACCACACGTGGATCGTTGTTATGCATACCGTCAATATCCGTCCAAATTTGGATTTCCTCTGAACGTATAGCGGCACCAAGGATAGTAGCCGTATAATCACTACCTCCACGTTTTAAATTATCAATCTCTCCAATGGCATTTCTGCAAATGTAGCCTTGTGTAATGAATAGGTTTGCTCCTGTATATTTTGCAAGCTCTGTAGCGATTGCCTGATCGATATAAGGCATATCCGGCTCTTCATTTTCATCAATGCGCATAAAATTCAAAGCCGGTAAAAGTACCGATGCTACATTGATTTCTTCCAGGTAATAATGAAACATCGCTGTGGATAGTAATTCACCTTGTGCAAGAATTGCACGTTCTTCGTTGATCCCAAACGGGTTATTGTTAAAGGAGTGCAGGTAATTGAAATGCGATTCAATTAACTCTTTTCCTTTGGTTAATGCTTTTTCAGTCTTGTATAATTTCTTTATCTCCCCTTCGTACTTCTTCTTCAATGCATCCGTTAATTCTTTAGCTTTTGTATGATCCTCTGCATGGAGTGCAGCAGAAATTTCAACCAGGCTGTTGGTTGTTCCGCTCATAGCGGATAATACTACAATTTTAGGGGCACCGTCATTAATTAAATCCACCAATGCATGCATGCGTTCAGCTGATCCGACAGATGTTCCTCCAAATTTTAAGACTTTCATAGGTTTTTAATGGTTAACAGTTTTTAACAGATTAAAGAGTTGCAAAATTAATATATTTTGAGGCACCTCCGATGAATAATCTATATTTTTGCGAAGCATCCGCCCGAAGCTTTAGCAAGGGAGGATTGAATGATAGAAAACTTAAGCTATAGTTCTATAAAAAACTGTACTTTAGCACCCGAAAAAATGTATACATTACTAAAAAAAGAAATAAGCAGTTTTTTAAGCTCATTGATTGGCTATGTAGCCATTGGCGTGTTTTTATTGTTGATTAGCTTATTCATGTGGGTCATTAAATCGGATAGCAGTTCGAGTTTTAATGCCAATGTATTGGAAAGCGGGTATGCCAATATCGATTCACTTTTCATCCTTGCTCCCTGGGTGTTTTTATTTCTGATTCCGGCCATTACCATGCGTTCATTTGCCGATGAAAAAAAATCGGGAACCATAGAGCTATTACTTACACGACCGCTAACAGAACTTCAAATCATCCTGGCTAAATATTTTGCCGGTGTGCTATTGGTTTTGTTTTCCTTACTACCCACACTTATTTATTTTTATTCGGTTTATAAACTGGGTAACCCCATTGGGAATATTGACACTGGAGGTATGTGGGGGTCTTATATCGGGTTGCTTTTCCTGGGTGCTGCTTTTGTAGCTATCGGTATCTTTGCTTCTGCCATCACCGATAACCAGGTTGTATCCTTTATTCTGGCTTTATTCCTTTGCTTTTTTATTTTCGCCGGTTTTGATTTTATAGGTTCTTTTTCCCTTTTTGGAAAATTTGATAGTTTCATACTCGGCTTGGGAATCAATGCACATTATGTTTCGATGAGCAGAGGCGTTATTGATACACGTGATGCGATTTACTTTTTCAGTCTAATCGCACTGTTTATTTTTGGAACGAGAACCGTATTGGAAAGCAGAAAATGGTAGCATATGCAGGTAAAAAGAAATAAAAGAAGAGATCTCATTTCACTCGGATTGATGCTGGCCATATTCATTTTACTGAATGTGGTGAGTTTATTCCTATTTCATCGTTTCGACTTAACCTCCGAAAAACGATATACCTTATCGCCTGCAACGAAGAAATTATTGACCAACCTGGATGATGTGGTATATGTAAAGGTTTACCTGGATGGCGACTTTCCTGCAGGATTTAAGCAATTGCGTAATGAAACCCGAGAAATGCTGGATGAATTCAGGGTGTATTCAAAAAATAATATCGAATACGAGTTTATCAATCCATCTGAAAACCCGGATAAAAAGCAACAGAACGAAATATACAAACAGCTTGCAGATAAAGGACTACAACCATTCAACGTAGAAAATAAAACGGAAACAGGTACCACGCAGCAAATCATTTGGCCGGGAGCCATTGTGAGTTACAGAGGGCATGAAGTGCCGTGGCTACTGCTGAAAACACAACAAGCCATGTCGGCTGAGGCGCAATTAAATAACTCTGTTCAGGCACTTGAATATGAATTTGCAAGTTGTATTCGTAACCTCACCGTGAGGGTAAGACCTACAATTGGCTTTATTCAGGGGCATGGAGAGTTGGATACTTTAGGTGTATATGATATAGCATATGCTTTAAATGATTTCTATACGACGAAGCAAATTACCATCAATGAACAATTGCACGCGTTGGATGGCTTAAAAGCAATTGTGATTGCAAAACCGGATTCTGCTTTTTCGGAAAAAGACAAATTCATCATCGATCAATTTATTATGAAAGGTGGTAAAGTGCTTTGGGCAGTTGACCCATTGTATACAAACTTAGATACGCTCGTTAGAAAGTCCTGGACAATGGCATTTCCTCGTGATCTGAAATTAACAGACATGCTGTTCAAATATGGTGTGCGTATCAATCAGAACATGGTGCTGGATTTACAATCGGCCGCAATACCTATAAATACAGGACTAAAAGGACAAAAGCCGCACTTTGAGCCGATGCCCTGGATGTTTGCTCCTTTGGCAATACCTACCGGAAATCATCCTATTTCAAAAAATGTAGATTTGGTGAAATTAGAATATGCAGCTTCTCTGGATACTGTTACTGCTAGGGGAATCAACAAAACAATTTTGTTGCAATCCTCCCGCTATTCAAAAACAACCAATGCACCCGTGCGTATTTATTTGCAAATGGGTTTGATACAACCGGATGAACGCCAGTTTACGGATTCTTACCGCCCGTTTGCGGTATTGCTGGAAGGTGAATTTGAATCGGTATACAAAAATCGTATACCTCCGCAAATAGCGAACGACAGTGCAATCGGTTTCCGCCCACATGGTGAAAAAACAAAAATGATTGTGATTTCTGATGGAGATATTTTGCACAATGAACTTCATTACCCTTCCAGAAGGCCAGTTCCATTGGGGTATGATGCCCTGACCAACAGAACATACGGGAACAAAAATTTTATATTGAATTGTATCAATTATTTATGTGATGATTCGGGATTGATTGATGTAAGGGCACGTGAACTGACGCTTCGTTTACTGGATAGAAAAAAACTAAAAGCAGAAGCGTTTAAATGGAAGCTCATCAATACCCTGGTTCCATTGCTTAGCATAGCAGTAATAGGGATATTAATTTTTTACCTGCGAAAACGAAAATATACCAGTTAGCGAAATGAATAAAAAGGGAAAAAACAGGATAGCTGCTATTATTGTTATTCTACTAGGCAGCATGGCGTTTTGGCTGATCATCAACAATAAAAAAGGAACGATTAAAGAAACGCTTCGCGATTTTGCCGTAGAAGATACAGCCTCTATCACAAAAATATTTTTGGCGGATAAAAGCCTGAAAAGCATTATCCTGGAAAGAAAACCCGGTGGTACCTGGATGGTAAACGGAAAATACATTGCCCGTGCAGATGTGATGCAAACGCTGATGCAAACCATTAAAAATGTGGATGTGAAAGAACCTGTAGGAAATGCGGCGCAGGATAATATTATTAAACGACTTTCGGGTTCTGCCATCAAATGTGAAATCTATGCTGGAGAAGAGCTGGTGAAAGCCTATTATGTAGGAACAGAAACAGCGGATCAAAAAGGTACCTATATGATTTTAATTGATCCTTCTACCATGAAGCCCTCTGCAAAAGCATTTGTGACATATATACCCGGCTTTGAAGGATATTTAACAACACGCTATTTAACAAAGGAAAAGGGCTGGAGAGATCAAACAATCTTCAAATATAATCCCGATCAAATTAAATCGGTACGCTTAGAGGCACCAAATACACCGGAGTTTGGCTATGAAGTAATGGTGAATGGAAACAACAATTACGACTTGCAATTGCTCAATAAACAAAAAAGCACGGTTAAACCGGATACACTGGCAGTGAAACAATACCTGACCTATTTCAGAAACTTGAGTTTTGAAACGTTTGAAGATCAGCTTTCTGAAAAACAACTGGATTCGTTGCGTATGACAAAACCTTTAAACATCATGACTGTAAAGGATAATACGGGAAAAACAACGACTGTAAAGTTTTACCCGCGTTATGCAAAAAAGCACAGTGACGATACAGCCGAAAAGAAAACAGCGATTGATATGGATCGTATGGATGCTACCATTGATGACGGAAAGGAAGTATATGTTGTACAATATTATGTTTTTGGAAAAGTAATGCCGCCAGCCGATTATTTTCAGAGAAAGGGTGGCATAAATACCAAAGGTTTTTAAAATCTTGACATTTTCTCCGCAACCTGACGGGTTAAAGTCGAGTTAAACGTGACAGGTTCTTTTCATTAAATGTACCGTCAATTATAAAGAAAATAGCTCTTTATTTCTTCAAACCTGTTAGGTTGTTTTATTAACCAAAACAGCCAAAATCCCATTAAACAGGCTTCTTTTTTGTTAAAAAGTTGGTTAGAAACTAATATTTTTTCAAAAAATTAAGGTTATAGAATACCTTATATTTGTTCTACTTCTATTAACGAATTTATTAAATCTTATATATATGAAATTCATTGTTTCCAGCACCTCTTTACTAAAACAATTACAAGCGATTGGTGGAGTGCTAAACTCAAATAATGCATTGCCAATTTTAGATAATTTCTTATTTGAAATTGACAAAAATCAGTTGAAGATTTCGGCTTCTGACCTTGAAACAACGATGACAACAATAATCGCTGTTGAGTCAAAAGATACGGGCACTATTGCAATTCCGGCGAAGCTGCTGCTGGAAACCTTAAAAACATTTGCGGATCAACCGTTGACGTTTAGTGTTGATTTGAAAAAATATGGAATTGAAATCATTTCTGACTATGGTAAATACAAACTTACCGGTCATAATGGAGAAGAATTCCCTAAAATACCAAGTATTGAATCGGCTTCATCGTTAGAGTTGGAAGCGGGTGTTATTGCGTCTGCGATTAATAAAACGATTTTTGCTACTGGTAACGATGAGTTACGTCCGGTAATGTCAGGGGTATTTTGTGTGTTGAGTGGTGACAGCATTACGTTTGTTGCAACAGATGCGCATAAGCTGGTACGTTACAAGAGAAGCGATGCAAAAGCAAGCAATGCATCTGCTTTTATCATTCCAAAGAAACCATTGAATTTGTTGAAGAATATTTTGTCCAGCATTAATGGAATAGTAAAAATTGAATACAACAATACCAACGCATTTTTCTCTTTTGAAAACACAAATTTGATTTGCCGTTTGATTGACGGAAAATATCCAAATTACGAAGCTGTCATTCCGAAAGAAAATCCGAATAAACTAACAGTTGATCGCGTTTCGTTCTTAAACTCCATCAAACGTGTTTCTATTTTCTCCAATAAAACAACACACCAGGTAAGATTAAAAATTGCCGGAAGCGAATTGAGTATTTCTGCTGAAGATTTGGACTTTGCAAACGAAGCAAGTGAGCGTTTAACCTGCCAATATGCCGGAGAGGATATGGAAATCGGTTTTAATTCTAAGTTTTTAGGGGAAATGTTAAACAATTTGAATTGTGAAAATATTAATCTGGAAATGAGTGCTCCTAATCGTGCAGGAATTTTATTGCCTACAGAAAAAGAGAACGCATCTGAAGATATCTTAATGCTTGTGATGCCGGTAATGCTGAATAGCTAAAATTTATTTTGTTAAAAGCCGCTTCTCATCGGGGGAGCGGCTTTTTTGTTTCCAATAATTAATTAAATTTGTCGTAATACTATTTTAACATCCCCTATGAAAAAAACGAATTTCATTTTTTGTGCCTTGCTTCTTGTTGTTCTTGGTGCTAAAGCTCAAACGCAGGTAACTATCGTTGATAGCATTTTATCAGGCAATATCTACCGTAACTTCCGACTCTATATTCCCAAAAGCTATTCTGTAACGACCTCCAGCGCGTTGGTGCTGGACTTGCACGGGTATACCTCCAATGCAGAACAGGAGCAAGTTTACTCCAATTTTAAATCAATATCAGATACAGCCAATTTTTTGATTGTATATCCGAATGGTACCAAAACAGGCGGAACCAGCGGTGATCAATTTTGGAATGCAGGCATTTCACCGACGCTTGTAAACGATGTAGCCTTTCTTTCTGATCTGATTGATCACATTAAAGGTAAATATACGATTGATGCAAACCGTGTATATGCTTGTGGAATGAGTAATGGCGGGTTTATGTCTCATACGTTGGCGTGTGCACTCAATTATAAAATTGCAGCAATTGCATCGGTTACCGGAAGTATGTTCGTACCACAATACAGTACTTGCGTACCCAACAGAGTAGTGCCCGTGTTGCAAATTCATGGAACGGCTGATCAAACGGTACCTTATACTGGTAACAGCTCCATGGTGGCAATTGATTCACTTATGAAATTTTGGGTGAAACATGATCAGTGTGACTTGATACCGGTTATTGATAGTGTTCCTGATATCAATAAAGCAGATAGTTGCACAGCGGTTCATTATGTATTTAAAAACGGCCGACAAGGATCCACCTGTGAATTGTATAAAATTATCAGGGGAGGGCATTCCTGGCCGGGCGCGCTTTACAAGATTGCCGTGACCAACCAGGATTTTAATGCATCGGAAAAAATCTGGCAATTTTTTAGTAAATATAAATTGAGTGATATGCTCACCGTTCCTGAACAGGAGAACGAACTGGATGCAGCCATGTACCCCAATCCTTGTGTAGACAAGCTAAACATCGAAGTGTTGCAATTAACAAAGGTGTCTATTTTTGATGTAACAGGAAAGGTTGTATTACAATCCACGCAATCAGAAATTGATGTACGTGATTTAGCGAAAGGACTGTATTTCGTTCATATTACTACAAAGAATGGAGAGACGGTGAAAAGGTTGGTGAAGTAGGCCTTCGCTGAAGCTACGGCCTACGCGGCAGGCCTTGTTAAAGCATTGGGAAGGAATATTAATTGTTAATTTTCGTCAGCTCAACACATATGCTGTCTCGTGTTTTACTTCCGTCATAATAAATGCACTTTGCACATTGGAAACATTCTCCATTGCAGCCAGTTTGTTTACCAATAGATTTTTATAATCATTCATGTTATCCACTACAATCTTTATCAGGTAATCGTAAGCGCCTGCTACGTGATAACACTCCATTACTTCCGGAAAAGAGCGCAACGCTTGT